>NZ_LBMX01000011.1:0-74440 GCF_001010885.1 Clostridium sp. C8
TTCATATAACTTAACAGATCGGATAAAAGTATAAGGGGGATATTTATGAGAGAAATACACATTGAAGAGGTTGTATCCGTAGTTAGAGAATTATGTATAGAAGCTAATTACAATTTATCTAATGATATAAAAAATGCTCTAGTAAGATCTGAAAAGGAAGAAACTTGGGATTTAGCTAAAGATATACTTGATAAAATAATAATAAATTCAGAGATAGCTAAAAATGAAAGAATGCCGATTTGCCAAGATACAGGGATGACATGTGTTTTTATTGAAATTGGACAAGATATACACATAATTGGAGGAAGTCTAGAAGATGCTGTAAATGAAGGTGTTAGAAGAGGATATAAAGATGGATATTTAAGAAAATCTATTGTGAATGATCCTATAAATAGAATTAACACTAAAGATAATACTCCAGCCATTATATATTACGATATAGTTCAAGGAGATAAACTAAAGATAACCGTTGCACCTAAAGGCTTTGGATCAGAAAATATGAGTCAAATAAAAATGTTGAAACCTTCAGAAGGACTTCAAGGAGTTAAGGAATTTGTTATAAGGGTAGTAAAAGAAGCTGGTCCAAACCCGTGTCCTCCAATAGTTATAGGTGTGGGTATTGGTGGTACTTTTGATAAAGCAGCGTATTTAGCAAAGAAAGCTTTACTAAGACCTATAAATATTAGGAATAATGATGAATTCTATTGCAAGTTAGAGGATGAGTTATTAAACGAAATAAACAATCTAGGAATTGGTCCACAAGGCTTTGGTGGAAAGACAACAGCATTAGGAGTAAACATAGAAACATATCCAACGCATATAGCAGGATTACCAGTTGCAGTAAATATAAACTGCCATGTAACAAGACACAAAGAAGTGGTTTTATAGGGGGATAAGTCTGTGGAAAAAGAAGTTATAAGAATAGATTCTGTGGATAAAAAAATTAATACACCTTTAACATATGAGAAGATAAAAGATTTAAAGGCAGGAGATAGAGTTTTGCTAACTGGAAGTATATATACAGCTAGAGATGCAGCTCATAAGAGGTTAATAGATTTACTAGATGCTAAATTAGAATTACCTATAAACATTAAAGATGAGACAATCTATTATGTAGGACCAACTCCAGCTAAAGAAGGCAATGTTATAGGATCAGCTGGACCAACAACAAGTTATAGAATGGATGCATATTCACCTAAGTTATTAGATTTAGGATTAAAAGCAATGATAGGAAAAGGAGCAAGAAATGAAGAGGTGATTAATTCAATTATTAAAAATAAAGCTATATATTTTGGCGCTATTGGTGGAGCGGCAGCTCTGATATCTAAGAGTATAACTAAATCAGAAATAATAGCTTACGAGGATTTAGGTGCAGAAGCAATAAGAAGAATGGAAATTAAGGATATGCCATTAATAGTTATTATAGATACTGAAGGGAATAATCTATACAAGCAGGGACAAGAAGAATATCTTAGGAGCAAAAGAAAGTAAATTTAAATACTATAATTAGTAAAACTATAGACACATTAATGCGAAAGTCGACTTGGAACGAAGTGACGGAGAATTGAGCATAATATGTCTATAGTTTAGTTATATATTTAAATTTTATAGAATCCTTTTCCATTAACTTCAGAAACATCTATTATTGTAATAAATGCTTTAGGATCTATTCTCAGAATTTTGCTTTTTAAATGAACCATTTGAGATGAAGTTACAGCTATATAAAGCATTTTCTTTAGCTTATGAGTATATTCACCTTCTGCTATAAGTGAAGTAACACCTCTATTCATATCCTTAATAACATATTGAATAATATCATCTTCTTTTTCAGTTAATATTAACAATAATTTCTTACTGTTAAATCCATTTATAACTTTATCTACAATAGCTCCTTGAACAAATATAGAAATCAAAGTATAAAGAGCCTTAGGAAGTCCAAATATTAAAGCTCCTATAAAAATTATTACACAGTTAATTGCAAAGCTAAGTTTACCAATTTCAAAGTTAGAAAACTTTTTTCTAACAACCATAGTAATAATATCAGTACCACCGGTTGATCCGTTTCTTGAAAAAACTAAACCATATCCTAATCCACATAAAACTCCACCATAAATACAATAAAGTAATATATCTTCTACCTTTACTAAATGAGATAAAGGCTTAGTTATGATAAGAGCAACTGATAAAGAAATCATACCAATTGCAGTATATAAAGTAAATCTTTTACTTAACATTTTATAGCTAAGGAAAAATAAAGGGATATTAATTATAAATACAGATATTCCAGATGGTATCTCTGATAAGTATTGTAAAATAAGTGCGACCCCTGTAGCTCCACCACTAAGTAATTGAGCATTAACTAAGAATAAATTAACACCTAAGGATGCTATTATACATCCCAAAAAAATAATAATAAAATCTAGGATCATGTGAGTGTTGATTGAGAACTTGTGTAACATATTAAACTCCTTAAATTTATCTATTAGAAATATACAATAAGATTATATATTAAATATATAAATATGTTAATAATAACTTATAGATATAATAGGCTATTTTAATAAAAATGTAATTTTTATAATTAGTAAAATATCATAATATAAGATATTATATTTATAAGATGAAATAAATCAAGGGGTGAAAGTATGTTTAATGTTTTAGTAGTTGATGATGAAAAGGAAATTAGAGATGCTATAGATATATATTTAAGAGGAGAAGGAATGAAGGTTTTTAAAGCTAGAGATGGAATAGAGGCTTTAGAAGTATTAGATAAGGAAAAAATACATTTAATAGTATTAGATATAATGATGCCTAGAATGGATGGAATCAAGACGTGTTTAAAAATTAGGGAGAAGAAAAATCTACCTATAATAATGTTATCAGCTAAAGGCGAGGATAGTGATAAGATATTAGGTTTAAATGTTGGAGCAGATGATTATATAGCAAAACCATTTAATCATTTAGAACTAGTTGCTAGAGTTAAATCTCAATTAAGAAGATATCAAAAACCTCTAGAATTAGAAGGTGAAAGCCCTGATATAATAGAGGTAAAAGATTTAGTTATAAATAATAAAGAAAAAACAATATTATTAAGAGGTGAAGAGGTAAAAGTTACAGCAACAGAATTTAAGATACTTCAACTGTTAGCCTCAAATTTAGGAAAAGTTTTTTCAATTAAGGAAATATATGAAAAAGTATGGGAAGAACCATTTTATAGAAGTGAAAATACAGTAACTGTTCATATTAGGCGAATAAGAGAAAAGATAGAGCTCAATACAAAGGACCCTGAATATATAAAGGTAGTGTGGGGAGTTGGATATAAAATTGAAAGAGAAGATTAAAAAATACATAACAGGTGTATGGGGTATAGAAATTCTAGTAGTATGTGTCTCATTAGTGACATTAACTATAGGATATTACCAATCCTTTAACAATACGTTTGCTGAATTAGGAGCAGGAACTTTTGATGCTTTATTAAATAAAGATAAATATATACAATCAATGATATATTATGAAAGTAAAGATTTATCAAAAGAAATATATACTGATACAAATAACTTAGAAGATATTAGTATTTTAGAATATAAAAATCAACATTTATCACAAAATAACTATTTTTATGGTAGCTTGTTTTATATTTTAATGAATAAGGAAACAGGAGAATTTACGACTAACGATGTTAATTTATATAAATCTGTACAAATTAAAGAAAATACTGTTGCCTTATTAGAAGAGAAGATAAATGATTATTTAAAGGAATTTAAGTTTTCTTCTGTTAGAATAGATAATAAGGATATATATAATTACTATATAGAAAGTACAAATGAGAAAATTTCAAAGCAAAATATAGATAAATATATAGAGATATATTATAGAGATCCAAGTGTGTATTCTTATCTTATAAAGACTGAATCTTTAACTGCAAGGAGTATGATATTATCAACTATATTTACTATGCTTCTTTTATTAAAAATAATAGTAAACTCTATATTTAACAGTAGTAACATACATTTAGAAATAAAAGTTTTAAAAAGGCTTTTTTATGTTTTGAAGTATGGATATAAGTATAAAAATACAAGAAATAAAATGATAATTTCAATTAGTGGATCCGTAGGGGTAATACTGGTTTATTTATATTTAATTGCAGGAATAAGAAATCAAAATATATTAATAACATTTTTAAGTAAGTACCCATTTAAAGGAACTTTAATTTTAGTTCTAATCCCATTAATGTGTGTATTATATTCATTAAAGAAAAGCTTAGATATATCTATAATAAATGATGGATTAAAAAAAATTAATGCAGGAGACTTAGAATATAATTTAACTAATATTGGAGAAAGAGAAGTTAAAGAATTAGTAAATAATATAAATCAAATAAAAGACGGCTATAAAATAGCATTAAATGAAAAGATAAGAAATGAGAAGCTAAAGACTGAGCTTATATCAAATGTATCTCATGATCTAAAGACTCCTTTAACATCAATAATAAACTATGTAAATATATTAAATGACAGAAATATTACAGATGAGGAGAAAAAAGACTACCTGACTATATTAGATAAAAATTCTAAACGGCTAAAAAGTCTTATAGAAGACTTATTTGAAGTATCAAAGTTGAATAGCGGAAAGATGACAATAGAAAAGCAGGAAATAGATATAGTTTCATTAGTACATCAAGGTGTTGGAGAATACTCAAATTTATATGAAGAAAAAAACTTAGAGTTTAAAGTAAGCTCAAATGAGGATGAAATATTTGTTGATCTAGATGGTAAATTAATGTCTAGAGTATTTGAAAATATAATTGTAAATGCTTTAAAATATTCTTTAAATAATACTAGAGTGTATATAGATATAAATGCCAGAGAAAACTCAGTTGAAGTTTCTTTTAAAAACATATCTAATTATGAAATGGATTTTAATACTCAAGATATATTTGAAAGATTTGCTAGAGCAGATAAGTCAAGAAATTCATCAGTAGAAGGATCTGGTATGGGCCTTGCCATAACTAAAAGTATAGTTGAGCTTCATAATGGTAGCATAAAAATAGAAGTAGAAGGAGATATGTTTAAAATATATTTAATTATACCTAAGAAATAATATACATGCTTTCAATTTTTATATTTTACTCATATAAGGATATTAATTAATGACTTTATAAAAAATAGTAATGATGTAGAGGTATTGAACACTTAATGAAGTTGAGTGTAATGATGACTGAATTTAGTGAGAAAGCCCGGCTAAGGAAGTATGAGGTAGATGTTTCATTTATTAATTGAAGAATATATATAATAATAATTAAATAATAATAACTAAATATAGGAGTGATAAAATGTCAGTTTTATTTATTGAATATCCCAAATGTACTACATGCAAAAAAGCAAAAAAGTTTTTAATTGAAAATAATATAGAATTTATAGATAGGCATATAGCAGAAGAGAACCCAACTAAAGAAGAACTAAAGGAATGGTTAGCTAAGAGTAATCTACCAATAAATAAGTTCTTTAATACTTCAGGTGTGTTGTATAGAGAAATGCAATTAAAAGATAAAGTTAAAGCATTACCAGAAGATGAACTTTTAGATATATTAGCTTCTAATGGAATGTTAGTAAAAAGGCCTATAATAGTAAAAGAGGATACAATATTAATAGGATTTAAAGAAGAAGAGTGGCTAACAAAAATAAAATAATTAATATTATTTGGTTTTAAATACTAAAGAATAAAAATTATTCATAAAACTATTATTATATATGAAAAAAGGAGATATTAATTGAATACCTCCTTTTTTTCTTTTCTAGCAATAGTTTATTAAATTTTACAAAGGAAAAATTTGAAATTATAATATCTATATATTGTATATTGGTGGAAAATGCATAAAATTTATATACCATATATAGTGAAAGGGGAATAATAGGATGGATTTATTTAATATATGTAGATTAGCGATAGGTGGAATAGATGATGATAGTGAGGTTTATACAGAGAAAAGACTTATAGATGCATTAAATCATATAATTAGGCCTAACATGAGAGAAGATGAAATAAGAAATTCTGTAATACAAGTAGCTTTAGAGCTTACATCAGATATAGAACCAGAATGGCAAAAGGCAGCTTCTAAGCTTTACGTTTTAAAGCTATATGATGAAATACGAAAAAATAGAAATTTAAATAAGGAAGAAGATTTATATAAAAATTTATATGACTTCATAAGTAAATTAACAGACAAGGGCCTTTACGGAAAATACATATTAGAAAATTATACCAAGGGAGATATATTAGAACTAGAAAAAGCTATTAAGCCAGAGAGAGATTTTTTATTTACTTATAGTGGAATAAACCTTCTAGCAAGTAGATATTTAATTCAAGATTTTGATAGAAGAACATTAGAACTTCCCCAACAGATGTTTATGGGCATAGCAATGCACTTAGCAATTCCAGAAAAAAAGGAAGTAAGAGTATTATGGGCAAAGAGATTTTATGATGTATTAAGCTCACTTAAAGCAACGATGGCAACACCAACAATGTCTAATGCTAGAAAGCCATTTTATCAATTGAGTTCATGCTTCATAGATACAGTACAAGATAGTTTAAAGGGGATATATAAATCCATTGACAACTTTGCAGAGGTTTCAAAGTTCGGTGGTGGAATGGGAATATATATTGGTAAAATTAGAGCTTTGGAATCACCTATAAGGGGATTTAAGGGGGCTTCCGGAGGAGTAATACCATGGGTAAAATTATTTAATGATACAGCAATAGCAGTAGATCAACTAGGAGTAAGAAATGGATCGGTAGCTATATGGTTAGATGCATGGCATAAGGATTTACCAGAGTTTTTACAATTAAAAACTAATAATGGAGATGATAGAAAAAAAGCACACGATGTCTTTCCTGGACTTTGTTATCCAGATTTATTCTGGAAGCTTGCAGAAACAGATATAGATGCAAATTGGTATATGATGTGTCCTCATGAAATTAGATTAGCAAAGGGATATTCATTAGAAGATTTTTATGGAGAAGAGTGGGAAAAAAGATATTATGAATGTGTAGAAGATGAAAGCATAAGTAAGAGAATTATGTCTGTAAAAGAAATAGTTAGATTAATAATAAAAAGTGCAGCTGAGACAGGAACACCTTTTGCTTTTTATAGAGATACAGTAAATAAGATGAACCCAAATAAACATAAAGGGATGATTTATTCATCAAATCTTTGTACAGAAATTATGCAAAATATGAGTCCTATGGATATACAAAAAAGCGAAATAAAAGATGAAAATGGAGATTCAATAATAATTGAAAAAACAAAATCAGGTGATTTTGTAGTATGCAATTTATCCTCAGTAGTTTTAGGTAATGTTGACGTTAAAAATGATAAAGAACTTGAATATGTTGTAGAAACTCAAATAAGAGCTATGGACAATGTAATAGATTTAAATTATTATTCAGTACCATTTGCAGAAGTAACTAATAAAAAATATAGAGCAATAGGGCTTGGGACAAGCGGATATCACCATATGTTAGCAAATAACTTAATTCACTGGACAGAAGATAGACATAAAGAGTTTGCAGATGATGTTTATGAAAGAATTAATTATCATGCAATAAAAGCAAGTATGAATATCTCAAAAGAAAAAGGAAGATATTCATGTTTTGAAGGTTCAGATTGGCATAATGGAAATTATTTTGAGCTTAGAGGATATAATTCGGAAAAATGGAATGAATTAAGAAAAGATATAAATACTTATGGAATGAGAAATGGATATTTAATAGCTGTAGCCCCAAATGGATCAACGGCAACTATAGCAGGAACTTCTGAAGGTATAGATCCAGTAATGTCTAGATTTTGGCTAGAGGAGAAAAAGGGAAGTATAATACCCAAAACTGCACCAAATCTAAATGAAGAAAATTATTGGTACTACAACTCTGCATATAACATAGATCAAAAATGGTGTGTAGAAATGAATGGAGTAAGGCAAAGACATATAGATCAAGGTCAATCTTTTAATTTATATATAACAACTAATTATACTATGAGACAAATTATGAATTTATATATAAAGGCATGCAAATGTGGAGTGAAATCAATATACTATGTACGTTCAAAATCACTATCAGTAAGTGACTGTGAAAGCTGTTCAGCGTAATAGAAGTAAAAAATCGGAGGAAGATAAATGATTATAAACAAGAAACCCCTTTTTAATGAATATGGTGATACAGAAATATCTAAAAAGAGAATGATAAACGGAAATACTACTAACTTAAATGATTTTAATAATATGAGATATACTTGGGTGTCAGATTGGTACAGACAAGCAATGAATAACTTCTGGATTCCGGAAGAAATAAATCTTTCTCAAGATTTAAAAGATTATAATAAGTTAACAAATGAGGAAAGAACAGCTTATGATAAGATATTATCCTTTTTAATATTTTTAGACTCAATACAAACTGCCAATTTATCTAATATAAATAACTATATAACAGCCAGTGAGGTAAATTTATGTCTGACTATACAAGCCTTCCAAGAAGCTGTTCATTCACAAAGTTATAGCTATATGCTAGATACAATCTGTTCACCGGAAAAGAGAAATGAAATATTATATCAATGGAAAAATGATAAAATATTACTAGATAGAAATAAGTTTATTGGAGATTTATATAATAAGTTTTTAGAAAATCCAACAGAAGTAAATCTTGTAAAAACTGTAATGGCAAATTATATCCTAGAAGGAATATACTTTTATTCAGGATTTATGTTCTTTTATAATTTAGAGAGAAATGGAAAAATGCCAGGTTCAGCACAAGAAATAAGATATATAAATAGAGATGAAAATACACATCTTTGGTTATTTAGAAATATACTAAAAGAATTACAAGTAGAACAACCAGAAATATTCACAGAAGATTTAAAAGCACAATTAAAAGAAATGATGAAAACAGCGGTAGAACATGAAATAGCTTGGGGAAATTATGTTATAGGTGATAATATTCAAGGAATAAATAAGAACTTAATTAATGATTATATAAAATATCTAGGTAACTTAAGAATGAGAGCAATAGGGTTAGATGCAATATATGATGATTACAAAAAAAACCCTGCTGCTTGGGTAGATATATTAGCAGATGCAAATTCAGTTAAAACAGATTTTTTTGAAGCTAAATCAACAGCATATGCTAAAGCAGGAGCGCTTATAGATGATTTATAAAGAAATAAATACTATACTATAAAATTTATAGGAATTTCAATTATAATAGACAGTTTTAGTTTTGAAAATAGTGAGAATACTGAAAGGTTTATAGAAGGTTTATAGAAATAGAGACTTAATTTTAAAAAAATTATTATTTAATTCTTTATATAAGTCAAATTCTAATAGGGATATATTTATAACATAATTTATTCATTTTGGTATAAATTTAAATTTATATTGACGTAATATTCAGAAAGTGTTACTATAAAGATGGATTGTGACTGAAAAGGCAAAACCAACAGATATATCGAGAGATGATATATTTATTGTGTTTGCCTTTTTTTATTTCAAACCGATTATAAAATGAAAGGTGGAAAAGTTATGAAAATTAGTAAGCACAAAAGATTGTCTTTATTTCTAAGTATAGTGTTGGTTTTCGAATTATTATGCACGTCTTTTGTACAAAGGGTAAACGCAACTGAGCTAAGACCGGAAGATGAATTAATTAATATTGCATTGGGTAAAGGTGTTACAGCATCTAGCTTTTGGGACACAGCAAGTAGTAAAGGCTATCCAGAGTATGTGGTAGATGGTGCTATTGGTAATGGACATAGATGGATATCTAAATATACAAAGGGCGTTGATAAGCCAGAGTGGGTTACAATTGATTTAGGAGAAGTATATTTAATAGATGAGATACATATAAATTTTGAAGCAGCATATGCATTAAAATATGACATATTAGGGTCTATTGATAATGAAAATTTTACAGAAATTAAAAAAGTAGATGATGGAAAAAGTGGTATAACAGTTCATTCAGATATGGGTAGACCACAGGTTAGATATTTAAAGTTTGATTTGAAAAAACAGGCAAATTTAAACTATGGCTATTCAATTCATGAAATTGAGGTATATGATTATTCAGTAGTAAAAAAAGTACCAATAAGTGCAGAAAAAATGGCAAGTTTCATTCAAGATCAAAAGCCATTAATAAGCGAAGATGGTAAAAAAATAATTTTACCAGAGCAAGATAACGAAGATTTTGAAATTACGTTATTCGGTAGTGATAATAAACAAGTAATTGCAATGGATGGTAGTATTATTCAGCCGCTACATGATATGAAAGTTAACCTATTATATAAGATAGCAAATAAAAATGATATTAACGATGTTGCAACTACAACAAAAGATGTTTCAATTGTGATTCCAGGTAAATTTAATATTAGCTTAGAAGATAATTTGAAACCTAATGTTTTACCAGGATTACGTGAGTGGAAGGGAGAGACGGGAAATTATAATTTTAACTCTAATTCTAGAATTATAGTAAATGATGATGAGTTAATTGAAACCGCAAAAACTATAAAAGAATATTTTAAAGATATGTTGGGTAAAGAGGTTAGTATAGATTCAGGTGAGGCACATGTGGGAGATATTAAACTTGAAGTTGGTAGTTCAATTCAAGAAGTAGGTAAAGAAGGATATTACTTGAATGTTAACGATTTTATTACCATAACTTCACCTACTATGACAGGTTCATTGTATGGAGGAATTTCAATTATACAAATTCTTTATCAAAATCAATCGAATTTACTAATTCCAAAAGGTATTGCAAGAGATTATCCAAAGTATGAAGTTAGAGCAGGAATGATTGATATTGGAAGAGTATTTATACCTTTAGAATATTTAGAAGAAATGACTGTCTATATGGCATGGTTTAAATTAAATGAAGTTCAAGTGCATCTTAATGATTATTGGTCAGCATCAAATTATTCTGCCTTTAGATTACAAAGTGAAGTGTACCCAGAAATCGTAGCAGAAGATGGATATTATACTAAAGATGAATATAGGGATTATCAAAAAAAAATGGTGAAGTATGGAATAGATGTTGTTAGTGAAATAGATACACCGTACCATGCTGAAAGCTTTAGAGCAATTCCCGGTGTAAAAATGTTGAAAAAGGGTGCCATAGATATTAGAGATGAATATTCATATACTGTTATAGAAAATTTATTTGACGAATATTTAGATGGTGAAGATCCAGTAATTATAAGTGATAAATTTCATATCGGTACTGATGAATATGATCAAAACTATTCAGAAGATATGAGAAAATGGACAGATCATTTTATAAAATATATAAATGGAAAAGGGAAGGAAACTAGAATTTGGGGTTCTCTTGGAGGGGGAACAGCAGATAATGGGTTTGAAGGAGAAACGCCAGTTTCAACAGATGCGACTATGAATATTTGGGCACCATACTGGTCTGATGTAAAGGAAATGTATAATCTTGGTTATGATATTATTAACACAGCTGGAGGATGGTTATATATAGTTCCAGCTGGAGCAGCAGGATATCCAGACAGGTTAGATATTAAATACTTATATGATAATTTTGAAGTTAATAATTATTCACCTGATCGATTCAAAGGAAAGGGAGATGCTATTATGCCTATTGCCCATCCACAAACTAAGGGAGCAGAGTGGGCAATTTGGAATGATAATACTTCATTTAATATTGGTTTTTCTGAAGTAGATATTTTTGATAGAGCTAAAGATGCAATTGCGATTGTCTCTGAGAAAACATGGTATGGAGAACCAGAAGTAGGGCAAAATTCAGATCAATTTGAACAAAGGGTTGATTCATTAATTAATAGGGCGGGAAATTCAAATCCTAGTCGTTATGTAGAATCAAAAGATAAACTAGTTGCGTCATATGATGCCGCAAATTTAAATGGTGACAGATTAATAGATAGTTCAGAAAATGGATATGATGCAATTATCTATGGTACAAATACAGAGAATGAAAAACTTATTTTTGATAAAAATAGTTATATGAAATTACCTATGAACAGTATAGGTTATCCATATACAGTGAGAATGAAACTTGAATTTATGTCATATGATGAAAATAGTGTACTTTTTGCAGGAAAAGATGGTACGTTATATGCAAATATTGATGGAAGTGGAAAAGTAGGCTATGAGAGATTACATGGAAGATTTATATTTGATTATGAGATTCCACTTAATGAAGAAATAGACATGCTTTTCGTAGGAGATGATAAAAATTTAAATCTATACATTAATGGAATATTAACTTCTACTGGAAAACTAATTACTGATCCTTTAAACAATAGAGAACAACAAAGCAGTACATTTGTATTACCTCTAGAAAGGATATTAGAAAAGTCAAATGTTATTCTAAGTGAATTTGAAGTATATAATTATGCTATGAGTAGAGATGAGATTGCAGAAAAATATTCAGTTTCAGGATATAGTGAAAATATTGCAAAAAGTAAGGCGATAACAGCATCCAGCTCTGCAACAAATTTATCTCCAGAGTTAGCGATTGATGGTGATTCAACAACTAGATGGGGATCAAATTATAAAAATGGGGTTGAAAAGCCAGAATGGATTCTTCTAGATTTAGAAGATGAATATACTATTTCAGAGATTAGAATTAGCTGGGAGTCAGCGTATGCCAGTGGATATAAAATTCAAGGATCTTTAGATGGTGTAAATTATTTTGATATCAAAACAATAACAAACGGACAAGGTAATCTTGATATTCATAAGGATTTTGGTACTAAGGATGTTAGATATATAAAATTTGATTTGAACACACAAGGAAGAGCTGATAAGAAATATGGATTCTCAATTTGGGAGATTCAAGTATATGAGAACACAAGTGGGGAAGCAATTCGTGTTGCTGAGAACGCAATAAATGAAATGAAGCAATATACGCGTGGTTATGAAAAAGGAAATTTACCAGTGGAATTATATGATGAATGGATGAAGATTTTTGAAAATTATATCAAAATTGCTGATGAATCAACATTAAGTGAAGCAAAAAAAGTAGCAATTGTCTCTGATATAGTAAATAGAATGAATGCAATTCAAGATTATGTTCTTAAAGAGGCTTCAGTTGATAAGACAGACTTAAAAGAAGTATATGAAATAGCTCTAAATTTAAATTTAAATAATTATACTGATGAATCAATTAAAATTTTAAATCAATCTATATCTGATGCTAAAAATGTGCTTGATAACCCTGCATCAAATCAGGAAATCATTAATAATACTTTATTAAAACTAAATAAATCAATTGATAATTTAGAATTGATTACTGATAAGCAGGTATTATCACAAATTATTTCTGAGGCTAAGCAATTAAATGAAAAAGATTATAAGCCATCATCGTGGACAACCTTTATCGAGGTTAAGGAAATAGTCAATGCTGTTTTAGAAAATGATAGTGTAAGTCAAGATGATATAGATAAAGCGGTTAGTGCATTAAAAGAAGCAATGCTAAACTTATCTTATAAAGCAGATATAACTAATTTGAATAAAACACTTAAAATTGCTGCTGAACTTGAAAAGAGCAATTACACAGAAGCAACATGGGCATCATTTGAAAAGAAATATAAACTTGCTCTTGAATTTGTAGCAAATCCTGAAGCAGATCAAGTAGATGTGGACTCAGCAAATGAAGCATTACAAGTAGCAATTCAAAATCTTGAATCAGTTGATAGTAACGAACTTGATTTTACTGATTTAGATATTCTTATTAATAAAGCAAAAAAAATAAATGAAAATGATTATACTGTAAAATCTTTTGATCTATTTAAACAAATATTAAGAAAAGTTGAATCCGAAAAAATAGAAGTAGAAACACAAGAGGCAATTAAAGTTTTAATAAATCGTTTAGAGGCTGCATTTAATTTATTAATTCTTAAAGATAATGCTCTTATAGATATACCATTTAAAGGATTACCTGATGTTATAAGGGTAGGAGATACATTCACATTAGTACCTGAATATTACGATAATGGAGGCTATGAAGGCTGGGAATTTGATAAGACGTTCTTTAGTGTAAGTTTTAATTCAACAGTAATATTTACTGCACTTAAAGAAGGAACAACAACAATCTCTTATACTGATAAATTAGGTCGTATTCAAATGGTTACAGTTAAGATTCAAGCAAACGACATAGTTGATGCGGATAATGAAACACCAAATCTTCCTGTCACTGGAGATGAAAGTTATATGTTGTATGGTGCTATTTTACTTATTTTATATGGATTTGTTATTAGACGTAAAAGGGTTAAATCTGTATAGATAAAAACGTAAAAAGCTTCTCTTATAGAGTTAACAGCCATTATGAGGTTGTTAGCTCTATTTTAATATATTGGATTCAAAGATTTCAGGTATAAAATAAAACTTCATACTTAATAGGAAGAGAGATAGCATTTTAGCTAATGATATAGAGTGGCTTTTATGATATAAAAGAACAAACAGTATATAATATATACGTTAGAACATATATAATGGGAAAAATTACAAAAATTATTAAGAGTATTATAATTTTATTTAAAATATGCAAGTAAAATAGATAAAATATTTAAATTTAAAAGAGAAAATAATAAATTTTATGTTTATTATTATTAACATAGTGAAAAAGTATGATATAATACATTGTAGTTGTAATTTAAAAACAGATTAGTACTTTCTATAAATTTCATATAAAATTTGAGTTTATAGCTATTATTAAGGAGGAATCTCGGAAATGAAAAAAGGTATAGCTGCATCTAAAGGTTATGCAATAGGAAAAGTATTTTTACAAGAACATGAAGAAATAGTAATAACAGATACAAAAGTTTCTAATGTAGAAGCAGAAAAAGAAGTTCTACAAAAGGCTTTAGAGCAAGCAAAAGTACAATTAACTGCAATTAGAGATAAAGCACTAGCTGAAATTGGAGAACATGAAGCTCAAGTTTTCGAAGCTCACTTAACTTTATTAGATGATCCAGAATTTACTGGTGGAATGTTGTTAGAAATAGAATCAAATAGCATAAATGCAATGAAAGCAGTTGAAAATATTACAAATACATTTGTAATGATATTCGATTCAATGGAAGATGAATATATGAAAGAAAGAGCTGCAGACATTAAAGACGTTTCAAAGAGAATAATTTCAAACTTAGCTGGAAAAGGCGGAGATGCATTTGCTATAACAGAAGAAAATACTGTAGTAGTAGCTCATGATTTAACTCCATCAGATACAGCACAATTAGATAGAAGTAAGGTTGTTGGTTTCTTAACTAATATTGGGGGAAGAACTTCTCACTCAGCTATTATGGCAAGAACTTTAGAAATACCAGCAATTGTAGGATTGAAGGATATAACTACATCTGTTAAAAACGGAGACTTTATTATAGTTGACGGTATTGAAGGTGTATGTATAATAAATCCTGAACAATCAGTTATAGATGAATATACAGCTAAGAGAGAAAAATTCTTAGCAGAACAAGAAGAATTAAAGAAACTTATAAGTGTAAAGACAGTTACTAAATCAGGAAGAAGAGTTGAAGTTTGTGGAAACATAGGTTCACCTGCAGATGCTGAGGCTGTAGTTGCAAATGGTGGAGATGGTGTTGGACTATTTAGAACTGAGTTCTTATATATGGATAGAGATTCAGCTCCAACTGAAGATGAACAATTTGAATCTTATAAGAAAGTTCTTGAAATAATGGATGGAAAGCAAGTTGTTATAAGAACTCTAGATATTGGTGGAGACAAAACACTTCCATATCTACCATTACCACAAGAAATGAATCCATTCTTAGGATATAGAGCTATAAGATTATGTTTAGATAGAAAAGATATATTTAAGGTTCAAATAAGAGCGTTACTTAGAGCTTCTGTTTATGGAAATCTTGCTGTAATGTTCCCGATGATTTCAGGCTTAGAAGAATTCCAAGCTGCAAAAGAATTTGTAGAAGAATGTAAAGCTGAATTAAAAGCAGAAGGAAAAGAATACTCAGAAAAAATTCAATGGGGTATCATGGTTGAAATCCCAGCTGCAGCTGTGTATGCAGATGAATTAGCTAAATATGTAGATTTCTTCTCAATAGGAACAAATGATTTGATTCAATATACATTAGCAGCTGATAGAATGAGTGAAAAAGTATCATACCTTTATAATCCAATGCACCCAGCTGTATTAAGATTAATAAAGATGACAATAGACGGAGCTCACAAGCATGGTAAGTGGGTTGGAATGTGTGGAGAAATGGCTGGAGATGAAGCTGCAATTCCAACATTAGTTGAATATGGTTTAGATGAATTCTCAATGAGTGCTACATCAATTTTAACAGCTAAGAAGATAATACTAGAACAAGAATAATTAAAATGATGAAAAGTCACATACTATGAATGTGGCTTTTTATTTTTAGTTAAAATAGTTAAGTATAGGTGGTGAAAAGGATACATGAATAAAATTATAGAAATGTTCATAACATTTTTTAAAATAGGAGCTTTTACTTTTGGTGGTGGATATGCAATGATTCCGCTTATAGAAGAAGAAGTTGTTAAAAATAAAGGGTGGATTGAAAAAGAAGAATTCATGGATATATTAGTAGTAGCACAAAGTTTACCAGGAGCATTGGCAGTTAATTCTTCAGTATTTATAGGATATAGAATAGGAGGATTTATTGGAGCTATAATGGCTCTTTTAGCGGTTGTTCTTCCTTCGTTTTTTATAATATTAATAATAGCAGCATTTTTTATGAAGTTTAGAGATAATTATTATGTTAATGCGGTATTTAAGGGAATAACAGCAGCAGTTCCAATGCTTGTATTAGCAGGAGCAATAAGTTTAAGCAAAGGAATAGATAAAAGTGTACAAAATATAGTAATTATTATAATAGCCCTTATAGCATTAGTATTTTTTGATATAAATCCAATTATAGTCATAGTGACTTCAGCGATATATGGAATTGTATTTTTAAGAAAGAAGGTGAAATAATTGAATATACTAATAAGATTATTTCTTTCGTTTTTTAAGATAGGTTCCTTTAGCTTTGGCGGTGGTTATGCTATGATTCCTTTTATTCAAAGAGAAATAGTAGAAAAAAATGATTGGCTTAAAATAAGTGAGTTTATGGATATTATAGGTATATCACAAATGACTCCTGGACCAGTTGCCATAAATTCAGCAACTTTTGTAGGATATAAGTTATCAGGCGTTCTAGGTGCCATTATGGCAACAACAGGAGTAGTAATAACATCATTTGTATTAATATCTATAATAAGTAATACCCTAGAAAAATTTAAAGAATCTACATTAATTAAATCAGCACTAATGGGAATGAGACCTGTTTTAATTGCCTTAATAATAAAAGCTTTTGTAGACTTAGCAAAAGAATCTTATTTGGACTTAAAGAGTATAATAATAACTACGATAATAGGATTAGTATTACTAAGTAAAAAAGTTCATCCTATACTAGTTATAGTAATAGCGGGGATTATGGGATTAATATTTTATTTGTAAATTTAGAAGAGGTAATTGAATGAAAAATAGGGATAAGAAGGCATATGAAAAAGCACTTCATTTATATAATAACGGATATATAGATAAGGCATTAGAAGTTTGTGAAATTGGTATATCAAGAGATTTAGAAGACTCAAATCTTCTCAATTTAAAGGGATTATTATTGTATTTAAAAGGAAATCTTGAGGAAGCGATTCCTATTTGGAAAATAAATGAACATCATAATAATAACGATATAGCAAAATCGTATTTAAAAGATGTACAGAAGGATTTTTATAGAAAAGACTTATATGAAAAAGCAGAAGAGTTAATAAACGACTTAAATATAGATGAAGCTTTGAAAAATTTAAGTATTTGTAAAGAAAGTGACTTCAATTCCATAAATGTCAATAACGCTTTAGCAACGTGTTACTTAAGGAAAGCTGAATATAGCTTAAGTATGGAATATGTGGAAAAGGTTATATCTATTGATAAGTTTAATTATAAGGCTAAAAATATCAAAAAGGAAATAAATGAAATTTTAAATATAAATAATAAATCACTTTTAAAAACTTTAATAATAGCATCTATAGCAGTAGTTTTTTTAACATCAGGAATATTACTTAACAATAAGTTTAAAAAAGTACAAATAAATAAAGAAGAATTAGCTAATAATATTTCAAAACCTGTTGAGAATGAAAGCACAAATAATGAGCAGAATGAAGAAAATAAAGATAATGAAGAAAATAAAAAAAGTAGTACTTTAGAAGTAAATTCGTTAACAGATGAAGAAATAAGAGAAAATTATATAAAGGCAACAGGTTTATTTCAAGAAGAAAAGTATGAAGAAGCTAAATATTTATTAGAAGCCACTATTATTCATTCAATGAATAACCATCTACATGATGATGTAATGTTTTTATTAGCATCAACAAGTGAAAAAGTAGGTAAAAATGAAGAAGCTATAAAATATTTTAAAGATTATATATCTAACTATGAAAATGGGAACTATATAGAAGAAACTTATTATAGAATATCCTTATTGTATAAAAGTTTGGATAAAGAAAAAAGTAAACTTTATGCAGGAGAGCTTGTTAGTAAATATCCAAATTCCCTTTATAATAATAATCTTATAAAGGATATTTTAAGTGATTGAAATATAGGAGAGATGTAGATGATAACAGTTATAAAAGGAATAAAAGTTTATTCTCCCAACTATCAAGGAGAAAAGGATGTAGTTATATTATCAAATAAAATTGAAGGAATATACGAAAGTTTGGATGTTCCAAAAAATTTCTTAGATATAAAAATTATAGATGGCAAAGGAAAATTACTTTTCCCTGGGTTTATAGATTGTCATGTCCATATTAATGGTGGAGGTGGAGAAGGTGGATTTAACACACGAACACCTGAAATAAAATTATCAGATTTAACTAGAGCGGGAATAACTACTGTTGTAGGTTGTATAGGGACAGATGGTATTTTTAGGGACATTGGAAGTTTAATAGCCAAGGCTAGAGCTTTAGAGGAAGAAGGAATAACAACATATTGTTATACAGGTTCTTATGACATACCAGTAAAAACATTAACAGATAGTATAAAAAAAGATATAATGCTTATAGACAAAGTTATTGGGATAGGGGAGTTAGCATTATCTGATAATAGAAGTTCCCAATCAACATATGAAGAATTTATACAATCAGTAGCACAAGCTAGAGTAGGTGGATTGTTATCTGGAAAGGCTGGAGTTGTTAATGTGCATCTAGGTGGTGGAGATAGAAAATTAGATTACTTATTTAAATTAATAAGAGAAACAGAAATTCCTGCAACTCAATTATTACCAACTCATATAAATAGAAGCAAAGAATTATTTAATGCTGGAGAAGAATATATTAAAAAAGGCGGATTTATAGACCTTACTACAAGTTCAGATCCGGGATTCTTAGAGCCAGGAGAATTAAGAGCAAGTGAGGGGTTAAATATTTTACTTAAAAATGCTATAGATATATCACATGTAACTTTTTCATCAGATGGAAATGGAAGTATGCCTATATTTGATGAGGAAGGAAACATAATAAAGTTAGGAATTTGTTCAGTTAAAACCCTTTATGGAGAAGTAAAGGAATGTATAAAGACATATAATATTAAAATAGAAGATGCACTTAAAGTAATAACATCAAATGTAGCAGAGATATTAAAACTTTCTAACAAAGGTTCAATAGAAAAGGGAAAAGATGCAGATCTTGTTTTAGTAGATGAAAGTTCTTTAGAAATAGATACTGTTATAGCAAAAGGAAGAATTATGGTTAAGAATGGGAAACCAATTGTAATGGGAACTTTTGAATAATTAACAATTGACAATTATGGTAGAAATTCAGTTTTGCTGAATTTCTTTTTTTAGATTAATTATTCAAAATATTAGTATAGTAATATTGATTGATAAATTTCTAAAAAAGAAGAAGCTGTCGCATAGACAGCTCCATTCATATGATTTTTAGTAACTTGTTTTAAAGAATAAATGTTGACCAATAGATTTACTATCAGCTTTTTCAACACCTTGCATCCAAGAACAAGTAGCTATGGAAGGATTATAAAAGAATAATGCTTCATTTGTTGGATCATTACCTTTTATAGCTTCATAAACAGCATTATAGCATTCTTCTGTAGGAACAACTGATATTTCCCCATTAATAACACAGGAAAATGCGTTTGGTTGAAGAATAACCTCCCTAACACTGTCTGGAAATCCTGGACTTAATACCCTATTTAAAATAACCGATGCAACTGCGACTTTACCCTCAAAGGGCTCACCTTTACTTTCAGCATATACGATTTTAGCCATTAAATTCAAATCATCTTCTGTCAAATATATTAAATTTTCATTGTGATTAAAAACTTCAACCACATTCTCTTCTGGCATATTTATTAAGTTATTATCTAATTCTCTACTAACGTCAGTGCTTATAGTACTATTGGTATTGAATGCTGTACTAATAGTACTATAAGCTAATACAGGAATTTCTGCTGAAAATAAAAAGGTTAAAAATAAAATAGGTATTGCTTTTAAATATTTCATAAATAACCTCCTTTTGGATAATATTAAATCCAAGATTATTATTACCAAAAGGAAAATTTTAATACTAATTATTTTAGAAATTACTTTTATATGCAGAATAAGCCTTTAAAACATCATCTCTTTTTGAAGAAGCATTTTTATAATTTTTATTTATTTCTTCAGAATATTTATCTATATCAGAACAGGTTTTTTCATATATTACAGCTTCTTTAATTGATTTTAAATATATACCATATAAATTTAAATACTCATTTAAAGATTCATATACATTCATATATCCATCTGGAATAGAAATAGAAACTGATTTAGATTGTATATCTCCATAAATATATTCTTTATTATATATATCATCAATAACAGCTTGCAAATCTCTCTTATCTTCTCTTATCTTATTAATAGCAATCATTAAATCTTCATTTAGTTTATTAAAGTCTGAATTAAAACTTTCAAGTTGAAAAAAGAACTCACGTTGTTGCTTATTTTGAAACTCAGTATCTCTATTAATTTTAATTATAGTATTTAAATAATTATAAGTATTTTCGAAAAATAATAGTGATTTCTTCGAAAAATTAATCTTAATATTGTGAGAATTTAATATAGAATAGCTTTGAACACATTTCTCTTTAGCAGTAAGGAAATTATTTAAATCATCACTAGATTTTATAGTATTAGGATTAGATAAAACATAAATACAATTATCATAAAAAACTATAGTAGAATCGATAGCATTATTTAAATCACTCTTTATAGATGAAATTTCTTCATTGGTTTCTTTTACTTCAGATATAGAAGTTAAAAGTTTCTTTAATTCCCCAGAAGATGTAGTTAAAACTTCGTAAGATTTATTAGTGTCAATAGTTAAATCTTTAATTCCAGATTCTAAATTTGAATTAATATTATTTAAGTCATTAGCTATATGTTTTAAGCTTCTTTTAGATATATTAGAATCTGAATTGTATATGATAAAAAGTACTGAAAAAAATAATAATAAAAAAGCAGATGCTAAAAATAACATTAAATTTTTATGGTTTTTAGAAAAAGTAATAAGTTTTTCTTTCATAGAATATCACCTCATATAAATCTCTTTACATAAATTTATATTATAGTAAAGTAGAAAATATTATAAAATTAAAAAAAAATCGAAGTATTATACTAAGATTATACTAATTGGTGTATAATTAATATATATGAAGGTTAGGGGGTGCCCTTTATGCAAGAGATTAGTACATTTATAATAAACACATTAAAAAATATATCGGTATTTTCTGTTTTAGATATATTAGTAGTTGCTTATATATTTTATAAGGGATATACGTTAATAAGAGAAACAAGAGCGGAGCAACTTTTAAAAGGAATAGTTCTTATGGTAGCATTAATACCAATAAGTTATGTCTTAAAATTAGAAATGTTAAATTTTATTTTAAATAAAACATTGACTATTGGGCTTTTATCTATTGTTATTATATTCCAACCAGAAATAAGAAGAGCTTTAGAACATATAGGACGAAGTGCTTTTGAAGAAATACACAATATACAAGATGAAGAAGAAAGAAATATAACAGTAAATGAAATAGTTACTGCAATTCAGAACCTAGCAGAGACTAAAACCGGAGCATTAATAGTTATAGAGCAAGCAACGAGATTAGGAGAAGTATTAAATTCAGGGACAATATTAGATGCAAAAGTTACTTCAAATTTATTAGAAAATATATTTGTAGTTAATACTCCATTGCATGATGGAGCTACCATTATAAGAAAAGATAGAATATTGGCTTCAGGATGTGTACTTCCACTTACAAATAATAATACAATAAATAAAAAACTAGGAACAAGACATAGAGCTGCAATAGGGTTGTCAGAAGTTTCAGATTCTATAGTCTTAGTAGTATCAGAAGAAACAGGGGTAATATCCTTAGCTATAAATGGAAGATTAACAAGAAATTATGATAAAGAAAAATTAAGAGTAATCTTAATAAAGATGATGCAACATAGTGATAAGAAGAAAGTTAAATCAGCTGGGGAGAGGGTGAGAGCTTGGATAAGAAGGAAAAAAACAAATTAGTAGTACCTATAATATGTATCTTATTATCCATAGGGTTATGGGTTTATGTAACTAATGTAGAAAACAAAATAAGAACCACTGAAATAAGTAAAATACCAGTTGAACTAGTAAATACAGACACATTAGCAAGTTCAAAACTAGCATTAACTCCAAATCAGCAATTATATGTAACATTGAAAGTTGAAGGAAATACAAATGATATAAATAAAATTAAAAAAAGTGATTTTAAAGTTCAAGTAGACTTAAGTGAATATGCCTGGAAGAAAGGCGAAAATAAAATTCCAGTGTCTATAATAGATTATCCAATTACAGTTAGTATAAGAAACACTAATACATTAACTGTATCAATTAAGATAGAAGATATGGTGGAAAAAGTTATGACTGTAACTTCTAATATTAATGTTACACCAAGACAAGGGTATTTTGCATCAGAAGCCAATATAAATCCAAGTGAAGTTAAAGTAATTGGAGCAGAATCAGCAGTTAGTAGAGTGTCAAGATTAGTTGTTACAGATAATAAAGAAGATGTATTTGAGGATATTGTGGGAAACTATGAGATAAAAGCTTTAGATGATGGAGGAAGTGAAGTTCCAGACGTTTTTCTTTCAGAGAAAACTGCTAATGTTGAATTAAAGGTTAGTAAAGGTAAATCTGTAAAAGTTAATATTGTTACAATAGGCCAATTACCGAGTGGAATAAAACTAAAATCTGTAGATAGTTCAAGAAAAACAGTAGAATTGTTAGGACCTAAAGATATATTAGATTCAATTAATGAAGTAAATACAACACCACTAGATTTAAGTACCATAAGTGAGAACAAGGATGTTTCACTAGGAGTAGTAGTCCCAGAAGGATTGACCATATCTCAAGGCGAAGAATATGTAACTGCAAAGGTAAATGTAATAAAGTTGGTAACAAAGGAATTTAGCGTAAAATACAGTATAAGTGGAATTATACAAGGGGTGAAAGCTACACCTAATAAGGATACAGTAAAAGTTATTATAAGTGGATATGAAGATGAAATCGTAAATGTGACATCCGATAATGTAAGGGCAGTAATGGATGTAAGTTCATTTAAAGAAGATGGAACATTTGAACAAGAGCCTAAAGTAACTCTGCAAGGGTTAAATGAAAATTTTTCTATAAGTTCAATAGAAAAAATTACTATTACCGTAATTAAAGACGTTGCTCAAGGAGACTCTTCAGCAGTCAATGGTGGAAGCAATTGATTAGTTCATAAGGCACAGTGCACAAGTTCATAGTTAGAGTATAAGGGAACAAGTAACAGGGAACAGTTGATTAAATTGTGAAGCAAAATTTCTAGTTTGAAGTTCATAAGGCACAGTTCACAGTTATGGAAATAATTCAGCTAGCTGAATTAAGAAATCATTATTTCAATGATTAATGAGTTGATATAATTTGAAATTCAGAAACTACAAAGTAGTTTTATCATAAACTGTGAACTGTGCACTGCTAACTAAATAAATTGCTTTGCAATTTATTACAAAGGAGGATTAACTATGTCAATTAGGATTAATAATATAATCTTAAGAATAGATGAAGATAGAGAGATATTAATAAAGAAAATAGCTAAGAAATTAAAGGTTTCAGAAGAAGAAGTTCAAAACTTTAAAATAATTAAAGAAAGTCTGGATGCGAGAAAGAAAAACGATATAAAATACCTATATTGTGTTGAAGTAGAGCATAAAAATGAAGAAAAAATAGTTAATAAATTAAAAGATAAGGATATAAAGGTTACGGAGTCCTCATATGATACAGATATAGAGTTTGGAAATATTGAATTGAAGAATAGACCAGTGGTAGTAGGTTTTGGACCTGCAGGAATATTTGCATCGTTATTATTAGCAGAAAAGGGATATAAACCTTTAGTAATAGAACGTGGAGAAGATGTAGATAAAAGAACAGAAACTGTTAATAAGTTCTGGAAAACAGGTGAATTAAATACAGAATCAAATGTACAATTTGGAGAAGGTGGAGCTGGAGCATTTTCAGATGGCAAACTAACTACTAGAATTAAGGATACAAGATGCGATTATGTATTAAAAGAATTAGTTAGGGCAGGTGCCCCAGAAGAAATAACTTACATTGCTAAGCCACATGTAGGAACAGATCTTTTAAAGGGTGTAGTTAAAAATATAAGAGAAAGAATAAAAAGTTTAGGAGGGGAAGTATTATTTTCCTCTAAATTAGAAGAAATAAAAAGCGAAGATGGTAAAGTAAAATCAATAATAGTAAATGGCAATGAAATAGAGTGTGAAAATCTTATTATTGCAATAGGACATAGCTCTAGGGATACATACGAAATGTTACATAAAATAGGGGTATTTATGCAACCAAAAGCTTTTGCAATTGGTGTTAGAATAGAGCATCCACAAGAACTTATAAATAAAAGTCAATATGGAGATATGTATAATCATCCAAGACTTAAGGCAGCAGAATATAGATTGACATATCAAAGTGAAAAGCTTAAAAGAGCTGTATATTCATTTTGTATGTGCCCAGGAGGAGTTGTAGTTGCAGCAGCTTCAGAAAATGAAAGATTAGTATCAAATGGTATGAGTTATCATGCGAGAGATTTAGTTAATGCGAATTCAGCTTTAGTTGTTACAGTGGGACCAGAGGACTTTGAAGGAGATTCACCATTAAGGGGAATGGAGTTCCAAAGGCATTATGAAAGCTTAGCATTTAAGCTAGGAGGGGGAAATTATAAAGCACCAATACAATTACTAGGTGACTTTATGCAAGATAAAGTAAGTGAAAAGCTTGGAACTGTTACTCCAAGTTATACTGCAGGATATGTATTTAAAGATTTAAGAAAGTGTCTTCCTGAATATGTAATAGAAGCACTGAAAGAAGGTATAGTTGACTTTGATAAAAAAATCAAGGGATATGGAAACTATGACTCAGTTTTAACAGGAATAGAAACAAGAACATCTGCGCCTATTAGAATGATAAGAGATGAAAACTTACAAAGTATATCTATGAAGGGCTTATTCCCAGCAGGGGAAGGAGCAGGATTTGCAGGTGGTATAATATCTGCTGCAGTTGATGGATTAAAGGTAGCAGAAAAGATAATAAGAGAATATAAACCAATAAAATAAAAGATACAAAATTCTGAAAATTTAAGCTTTCAGAATTTTTTTTGTTACAATTAAAGGGAAATATTTGTAGTTTATATCAAAAATTGATATAATTTTAACAAATACTAGTGTATTAATGAAAATTAAGGATTATAATAGATGTTAAGGAAATTTTATTTCTTTATATATTTACTAATATAAATAACATTAATAATATAAGAGGTGCTAAAATGAGTAAAAATTTCGATGATTTATTGCAAAAGGTTAACAGTTGTACTAAGAAAAAGGTAGCAGTAGCAGTAGCACAGGATGAGCCTGTATTAGAAGCTATTAAGGCTGCGAAAGAAAGAGGAATTGCGGAAGCAGTTTTAGTAGGTGATTCTATAAAAATAGAAGAAATAGCAGAAAAAATTGATATGGATCTTACACAATTTGAAATAGTTCATGAGCCAAATGTAAATAAAGCAACTTTAGAAGCAATAAGGTTAGTATCAAGTGGAAACGCAGATATGGTTATGAAAGGATTAGTAGATACAGCTACATTTCTAAGGAGTGTTCTTAATAAAGAAGTAGGATTAAGAACAGGAAAACTTATGTCACATGTTTCTGTATTTGAAATAGAAGGAATTGATAGATTAATTTTATTAACAGATGCAGCATTTAATACTTACCCAGATTTAAAAGCAAAAGTGCAAATATTAAATAACTCAGTAGAAGTTGCACATGCTTGTGGAATAGAATTACCAAAGGTAGCTCCAGTATGTGCAGTAGAAGTAGTAAATGCAGATATGCCAGCAACGGTAGATGCAGCATTATTATCAAAGATGAATGATAGAGGACAAATAAAAGGTTGTATAGTTGATGGACCTCTAGCACTTGATAATGCAATATCAGAAGAAGCTGCATATCATAAAGGAATAACAGGAAAAGTAGCAGGAAAAGCAGATATAATTTTACTTCCAAATATTGAAACCGCTAATGTTATGTATAAAACTTTAACATATACATCAAAATCAAGAAATGGAGGACTTTTAGTTGGAACATCTGCTCCAGTAATATTAACATCCAGAGCTGATAGTTTTGAAACAAAGGTACACTCCATTGCACTAGCTGCATTAGTTGCAGAAGCAAAAAAATAATATTATGGAGGAGACTTTGTTATGTCTTACAAATTACTAATTATCAATCCAGGATCAACTTCAACTAAAATTGGTATTTACCAAGATGAAAAAGAGGTTTTTGTTAAAACCTTGAGACATTCTTCAGATGAAATAGGAAAATATGATAGTATTTATAATCAATTCCTTTTTAGAAAAGAAATAATTATAAAAGCATTAGAGGATAATAATATAGACATGAAAACCTTAGATGCAGTAGTTGGCAGAGGCGGAATGCTAAAGCCAATGGAAGGTGGAACATATTTAGTAAATGACCCTATGTTAGAAGATTTAAAAATAGGATTTCAAGGACAACATGCTTCTAACTTAGGAGGAATAATTTCAAATGAAATAGCTAAAGAATTAGACATACCAGCATATATAGTTGACCCAGTAGTTGTTGATGAATTACAAGACGTAGCAAGAATATCCGGAGTACCTGAATTACCAAGAGTTAGTAAATTTCATGCCTTAAATCAAAAAGCAGTTGCAAAAAGATACGGAATAGAGTCTGGAGAAGGCTATGACAATCTAAATTTAATAGTAGTACATCTAGGTGGAGGAGTTTCGGTAGGAGCTCATAAAAATGGAAAAGTAGTAGATGTAAATAATGCCTTAGATGGAGATGGACCATTCTCACCAGAAAGAGCAGGAAGTGTTCCAATTGGTGAGTTAATAAGATTATGTTTTAGTGGTAAATATACAGAAAAAGAAATATACAGCAAAATAGTAGGAAAAGGCGGATTAGTAGCATATCTAAATACTAATGATGCTAGAGAGTTAGAAGATTGGGTAAATGAAGGAAGAGAAGATGCGATAAAGTATTACAATGCATTTGTTTATCAAGTTGCTAAGTCAATAGGAGAAATGGCAACAGTTTTGGAAGGAAAAGTAGATAGAATAATAGTTACAGGTGGAATAGCTTATTGGAAACAACTTATAAAGGATTTAATGACTAAAGTAAGTTTTATAGCACCTATTACAGTTTACCCAGGAGAAGACGAGCTATTGGCTTTAGCTCAAGGAACTTTAAGAGTCTTAAGAGGAGAGGAAATAGCAAAAGAATATAAATAACAATTAGGAGGACATTCAAATGGCTTTAAAATTACTTATAATAAATCCAGGTTCAACATCAACTAAAATAGGTGTTTATGATGGAGAACAAGAAGTGTTAGTAGAAACTTTAAGACACTCATCAGAAGAAATATCACAATATGAAACAATATATGATCAATTTAAATTTAGAAAAGATATAATAATAAATGTATTAAAGGAAAAGAATTTTGATATAAATTCTTTAGATGCAGTAGTTGGCAGAGGTGGAATGCTAAAGCCAATGGAAAGTGGTACTTATAAGGTTAATGAAAAAATGCTTAAGGATTTAAAAGATGGTGTGCAAGGACAACATGCTTCAAATTTAGGAGGAATAATTGCAAACCAAATAGGTAATGAACTGAATATACCAGCTTTCATAGTAGATCCAGTTGTTGTAGATGAGCTTAATGATGTGGCAAGAGTTTCTGGTGTTCCTGAGTTACCAAGGGTTAGTAAATTCCATGCATTGAATCAAAAAGCAGTTGCAAAAAGATATGCAAAGGAATCAGGAATAAAATATACAGATTTAAACTTAATAATTGTTCATATGGGAGGCGGAGTTTCAGTAGGAGCTCATAAGAATGGAAAAGTAATAGATGTAAACAATGCCCTAGATGGAGAAGGTCCATTTTCACCAGAAAGAGCAGGATCAGTACCGGTAGGAGCCCTTATAAAAATGTGCTATAGTGGTAATTTTACAGAACAAGAAGTATATAATAAGGTAGTAGGAAAAGGCGGATACGTAGCATACTTAAATACAAATGATGCAAGAGACGTATTAAAGCTAGTTTCAGAAGGAGATAAAGAAGCACAACTATATTTTGATGCTTTTATATATCAAATTTCTAAATCAATAGGAGAAATGGCAACAGTTTTAGAAGGAAAAGTGGATAGAATAATATTTACAGGTGGAATAGCATATTCAGACAAAGTTATAGACGAATTAACAAAGAGAGCAGGATGGATAGCTCCTATTACAGTTTATCCAGGAGAAGACGAATTATTGGCCTTAGCACAAGGAGCAATAAGAGCTATGACAGGAGAAGAGGAAGCGAAGGAATACAAGTAACAATTGTAATAAATTGTGAATATAAAGGCTACGATAAATAGATATGTTTCATAAGCTAAATAGCTACGCAAAGAAGTACTAGGCTCGGATAACTACTATGCCAAGAGTTTTGGTTAAACTCGCTGCGCTCAGACAAACCAACAACACTAAGGTATAGTAGTTCTTCCTTCACCAAGTACTTCTAGTTTCTCGCTATATGCTTATTTCACATATCCTATTTACCTTCGCCAACTTATATTAAGAATTTAAATTAATAATGAATTAAGTTATTGGTAAAAAATAATCGGTGAGGGAAATTTAAAACTTACTTAAGTGTAGCATATTCCCTGTTCTCTGTTACTTTATTCCAAAAACTGAAAACTGTGAATTGTGCACTGTGAACTGTGAACTGAAAAATGCTTCGCATTTTATATCTATGGTTTTAGTATTACCTTTATGCAGTTGTCTTTTTTATTGCTAAATATATCGTAAGCATGAGTTCCTTCATCTAAGGAAAGCTTATGAGTAATTATATCTGTAGCATCAAATTTTCCTTCTTTTATAAGTTTTAATATTGGATCAACATAAGCTTGAGCAGGACATTGACCCATTTTTAAAGTTATGTTTCTAGAAAAGAAGTCTCCAAGAGGAAATAAATTATACCTAGCGCCATAAACACCAACCATAGAAACAGTTCCATATTTTCTAATGGATCTACTAGCAATTTCTATTGCAGATTTAGAACCACCTTGGAGTTTTAACATAGATTCTATTTTTTCAAATGTTGACATTTTACCGTCCATACCAACACAATCAATTACTACATCTGCTCCTCCACCAGTTAATTCTTTTATGTACTCACCAGTATCATCATAATCTTCTAAATTAATAGTTTCTACGCCCTTATAGTTTTTAGCATGATTTAGTCTGTAATCTACGCAATCAACAGCAATAACTCTTTTAGCACCCTTAAAAATAGCCCATTTTATAGTTAAAAGCCCAACAGGACCACATCCAAGAACCACAACTGTATCATCCTTCTTCATTCCGCTAATATCAACACCCCAATATGATGTTGGAAGTATATCAGTTAAGAATAATACTTGTTCGTCACTTAAATCATCAGGGATAATTGTAGGACCAACATTTGCATAAGGAACTCTTAAGTACTCTGCCTGACCTCCATCATATCCTCCGAAAGTATCGCTATATCCAAATAATCCGCCTACTTCTCCATATTCATTAGAATTATCACATTGTGAATATAAATCATGCTCACAGTACCAACAATGTCCGCAAGATATAGGAAAAGGTACAATAACCCTGTCACCCTTTTTGACTTTAGTAACATCATTGCCTATCTCTTCAACTATACCCATGGTTTCATGACCCAAAACTGACCCATGTCTAAGATTAGGAACTCTACCATTAATTAAATGTAAATCAGATCCACATATTGCTGTAGATGTAACTTTAATTATAATATCTTCACTATGCTGAATCTTAGGATCTTCAACTTTTTCAACTCTAACATCTTTAATACCTTCATAAACAATTGCTTTCATAAAACATCTCCAACAAAATAATGAGATTTAAAAACTAATGGATATATTTTAATTCTACCTATTTTGCTCTTAGAATATACATTAAATTATATGGTAGTTTATAAATATAAAATTATGGTAAAATATAGATGGAGGGATGGAATTATGATAACTTCATTTAATGCAAACAATAAAATGACAATGATTTCTGAAATGAGAAATGATAGTATATTTCAAATATTAGAATATGATAATTTAGAAGGTTCGGATGATTTAAATCTATCAATACAATTAGATTTTATGAAAAAATCATCGGTCAAATTAAGACAAATAAGAGTGATATTAGAGGATAGTGCAATAAAGATTGAAGCAAGCGCCTTAAGTTATATGAAAGGTGATATAGAAATAGAAAATAAAACAGGAGGAATTATAGGACTTGGGAAAAAGTTTTTTTCAAGCAAAGTAACAGGTGAGAGTATGTTCAAGCCAATTCTTAGAGGAAATGGAGAGGTGTTTTTAGAACCTAGATTTGGGCATTTTACATTAATAGAGCTAGAAGATGAAGAAATTATAGTTGATGATGGATTATTTTATGCTTGTGAAGAAAATATACAAGTAGAGCCAGTAATGCAAAAAAATATATCTTCAATGATTTTTGGTAATGAAGGAATTTATCAGACTAGACTTAGAGGTAGTGGAATAGTAGTGTTAGAAGTACCAGTGCCTGAAAATGAAATACTAAGATGTAAAATGTTTAGAGATACCTTAAAAATTGATGGGAATTTTGCTATTTTACGAAGTAATAATATAGAATTTACAGTAGAAAAGTCAGGAACTACACTTGTTGGAACAGCTCTTAATGGAGAAGGGTTATTAAATGTTTATAGAGGAACTGGAGAAGTATGGCTTATTCCAACTAGAGCTGTATATAATGAGCTTAAAGAAAGAGGCTTAAAAGAATTTATATCTGTAGAAATAGAGGAAGATGTTTAAACTAAGATGTTTAAACTATCAAGGCTTTACAATGTTACAGTTATAAATTAATATTAATATAAATTATACTTTAACTTATGAGAACTATTCTAAAGAAAAGGAGGATTGAAAAAGTTGGGTAGAAATGAAAGTAAACTTAATAATCCTGAATTAGATTTATTTTTTGAAGCTGTTTTAAAATTGGAAAATATAGATGAATGTTATAATTTTTTTGAAGATGTTGCAACTATAAATGAATTAAAGGCTTTAGCACAAAGAATACATGTAGCTAATATGCTGAAAGAAAAAAAAATTTATACAGAAATAGCAGAAACTACAGGAGCTAGCACAGCAACAATAAGCAGAGTTAATAGGTGCTTAAATTATGGAACCGGAGGGTATAACCTAATATTAGATAGGCTAGAAGGAAATAGAAAATAATAAAGTTGTAATATAATAAAGTTGTAATATAATAAAGTTGTAATATGTAAATTAAAAATGTATACTATTAGTGTTATATTATGTACAACCAATAAACCAATAGAAAAAGTGAGGTAAAAAGTATGGGTAGAATGTTTGGGACAGATGGAGTTAGAGGAATTGCAAATACAGAATTAACATCTGAAATAGCGTATGGTTTAGGAAGAGCAGGAGCTTATGTATTAACGGAAGGAACTCATAAACCAAAGATATTAGTTGCAAAAGACACCAGAATTTCAGGAGATATGCTTGAAGCAGCTTTAGTATCAGGAATACTTTCAGTAGGAGCTGAGGCTGTTATATTAGGTGTTGTTCCAACTCCAGCAGTAGCACATTTAATAAGAGAATATAATGCTGATGCAGGTATAATGATTTCAGCATCACATAACCCTGTTGAATATAATGGAATAAAGTTTTTTGATAATAAAGGATATAAGTTGCAAGATGAATTAGAAGATGAAATCCAAAGAGTTATAGAAAGTGGATTTGAAGGAGTACCAAGTCCAACAGGACATGATTTAGGAAGATCATCTATGGAAGTTGGAGCTCTCGATGAATATACAGACTATGCATTATCTACAATCCCAGTAGATTTAAAAGGTTTAAGAGTAGCTTTAGATTGTGCAAATGGAGCATGTTATAAAGCTGCAGTAAAAGCATTTAGAGAGCTTGGAGCAGAGGTTTATGTTATAAATGATAATCCAGATGGAACAAATATAAATGAAAATTGTGGATCAACTCATCCAGAAGAATTACAAGATTATGTTGTAAGAAAAAAATGTGATTTAGGTTTTGCTTTTGATGGAGATGCAGATAGATGTTTAGCAGTAGATGAAAAAGGGAATCTTATAAATGGAGATTTCGTATTAATGCTATGTGCAAAATACCTTAAAGATTTAGGGAAGCTTAAAGATGATACTTTAGTAGTTACAGTAATGAGTAATTTAGGCTTAGACATTGCTTGTAAAAAAGAAAGTATCAATGTTATTAAAACAAAAGTTGGAGACAGATATGTTTTAGAAGAAATGGTTAAGGATGGATATATTCTTGGTGGAGAACAATCTGGGCACATAATATTCTTAGAATACAATACAACTGGTGATGGATTAGTTACAGCGCTTCAGGTTGCAGCGATAACAAAGAGAAGTGGTAAGACTTTAAGTGAATTGGCTGGAATAATGAAAGAGCTTCCTCAAGTATTAGTTAATGCTGAAGTTCCAAATGATAAGAAAAATATATATTTAGAAGATGAAGAAATAGTTAATGAAATAAAGAAAATAGAAGAAGCACTTCATGGTGCAGGTAGAGTTTTGATTAGACCTTCAGGTACAGAACCTCTAGTTAGAGTTATGCTAGAAGGAGAAAATCAAGAAGAAATAGATAAAATGGCGCATGGATTAGTAGATTTAATATTAAGTAAAATATAATATGTTAATAAAAATATTACTAGTAATAAAAATACTAGTAATATTTTTTTTTGATTCCAAATAAAATATTGACATTTTATTTAGCTGTAACTATAATGGTTACAACGGGAGGGGTTATTATGAAAATAAGTAGCAGATTTTCTGTAGCTGTTCACATACTATCAGTAGTATCTATTGAGAAAGATAGACTATGTACATCAGAATGGATTTCTGAAAGCGTAAATACTAATCCAGTAATTATTAGAAGAGTTACAGGGATGTTAAAAAAAGCTGGTATAGTAGGTGTAAATCCAGGAAGCGGGGGCGCATATCTTTTAAAAGATATAGAAGAAATTTCTTTGCTAGATATATATAAGGCTGTTGATGTTGTTGAAGAAGGTCAGCTTTTTCAAATACATGAAAATCCTAATCCTAAGTGTCCAATAGGAGCTAACATTCAGATTGTATTAGAGATTATACTTTTTAAAGCTCAAGATGCCATGGAAAATGTCCTAAAAGACGTTACTATGAAGGATATAGTTGAAGGACTAATTAAAAAGATGGAATAAATATATTCTATTTTTTTATAATAGTTGTAACTTAAATGGTTACAACTAGATTGTTTAAGTGATTATATAAATAATATTGAAAGTTTATATATTGACCATTTAAAAATTTATTTAAATTTAGGAGGAATAAGTAAATATGAAGAAAAAAATATATTATATTATGGATACAATGTGTGGTTGGTGCTATGGTTTCAGTAATGTAATAACTAAAATACAAGAAAAATATAATGATAAATATGATTTTATAATTTTATCAGGTGGAATGTGGGTAGATGAAAATGTTAAGGGTATTAATGATGATTTAGGAAATTATATAAAGAATCATAATACAAATATAGAGAGACTGACAGGAAGAAAGTTTGGAGAAGGATTTAATAAAAATGTATTAGGTAATAAAAATATGGTTTTAGATAGTTTACCTGGAGCAAAAGCTGTAGTTTTAGCACAAAAGCTAAAGAAGGATATTTCATTTGAATTTCTTAAAAAGATTCAAGAATCATTTTTTATTGAAGGAAAAGATCCTAATAACTTAGAAATCTATACTACAATAGCAGAAGAGTTTGGAATAGACAAAGATGAGTTTGAAAAGAAATTTTTATCAGAAGAATTAACAAATGAAACTTACTCAGTTTTTAATATGGTAGCTTCAATGGGGGCAATGAGTTTCCCAACTGTTATTATGGTAGAAGGTAATAAAGGAAAAATAATAGCACAAGGTTATAGCAGCTTTGAAGAATTAGATAAAATACTATCGATATAGATAAAATATAAAAGCAGAATTTATTGATAAATTTAAAAATAAGGAGGGAAATAATATGAATAAGAAAATGCCAGTACTATTTATTTCACATGGAAGTCCTATGAATGTAGTATTAGATAATGACTACACTAAAGCATTAAAAAATTTGGGAAAGAGTTTAAAAGAACCAAAAGCAGTAATGGTAATATCAGCACATTGGAAAACAAAAGGAACTTATGTAACATATAGTGATAAGCCAAAACAAATTTATGATTTTTATGGATTTCCAGATGAAATATATAATATAAAATATACTCCAGATGGTGGGAAGGAATTTGCGAAAATGGTAGTAGAGGAATTATCTGAAGAAGGTGCCAAGCTTACAGATGAATGGGGACTAGACCATGCTTCATGGGGAGTGTTAAAATATATATTTCCAAAAGCTAATATACCAGTGTTTGAATTAAGTTTAAATGCACTTTTAACAGAAGAGCAGCATTATAATATAGGTAAAAAACTATCTAAGTTTAGAGAAATGGGATTATTAATTATAGGTAGTGGGGATATAGTTCATAACTTAGGAACAGCAGATTATGATATATATGGAGAGGCATATGAATGGGCAGAAGCTTTTGATAATTATATGGTTAAAGCTGTGAAAGAACATAAGCATAAAGATCTAATTAATTATAGAGAGCTAGGAGATATAGTAAAACTTGCAGTTCCAACAGATGAACATTTTTTACCACTATTATATGTGATTGGATTACAGCAAGAAGGTGAGAATGTAGAGATTATTCATCAAAGTATTTAAAATGGGTCTATTTCAATGAGTTGTATAAAAATAGGATAACTATATATAAACTAATAAAAAATGAATTAAAGAGCTTGGTACAGATACTGAGCTCTTTAATTTAAGAAATAAGATCAAGCACTAAAGCTTTATAAACTTATAATATTAAAGAAATTTAAGGATTAAAAAGAAAGTATAAAATAGCTAATTTTAAAAACATATATGTATATAATTAATTAAATTAATGTAATGTAGACTTGACATGAAAGAAGTGAAATAGTACACTAAAAGTAAGGTAAACTTTACAGGAGTGGTAGTGTATGAGAAATAGATTAAAAAAATTGCGTGAAGATTTAGGTTTAACTCAAGAACAATTAGGAGAATTAGTTGGTGTATCAAGACAAGCAATCAATGCCATTGAAACAGAGAAATTTGAGCCATCTATTTGGTTAGCTTATGATATTGCAAAAGTATTTAATAGTAGGATAGAGGATATTTTTTTATTTGAAGAAAGTGAGAGAAAATCTAGGTCACAACAAAGAAGAGGTGTAGTGTAATGGCATTAAGGCAAATTAGATTAGTTGGTGATGAAATATTAAGAAAAAAGAGTAAAGAAGTTAAAGTTGTTGATGATAAAATAAGACAGCTACTAGATGATATGGCAGAAACTATGTATAATACCGAAAATGGTGGCGGACTTGCAGCTCCTCAAATAGGAGTGCTAAAAAGATTAGTTGTTATTGATATGGGAGAAGGCCTTATAAAGCTAGTTAATCCTAAAATCATTAAAGCTGAAGGAACTCAAAAGGTGGTTGAAGGTTGTTTAAGCATTCCTAATAAATATGGAAAATTAGAGAGACCAGCTAAAGTTACCATTGAAGCTTTAAATGAAAATGGTGAAAAAATTATATTGACAGGTACAGGAGATTTGGCAAAATGTTTTTGTCATGAAATAGACCATTTAGATGGAATTCTTTTTACTGATTTTGTTACAGAATATATTAATTAATTAATTAAAAAAATACATTTCTGAGTGTTAGATAATATCTAGACAAGGAAATGTATTTTTTTACTCTATAGGAAATTATATTCTAAAAATCTGTGTATAAAATAAGTTGTTAAAGTTATTTCTACTTATTCTTCTATTGTTACAAATATTTATAATTCACCATTATCTTTTACATTTTTTATTCGTATATGAAGTACTCCAGAGTATTTGACGGCTTTATCTGGATTAATTATAGCAGGTTTTAGTACATAAGAAAAAGTTTCTCCATTAACTTTGTTGTACATCATTATATCAGTATGATTTTTTTAATTAATAGTAGAGATTCCTATTTGTTTATTAGAATTTGCTTTTAAATCATACCTTTCAAAATATATATTTAACATATTCTATATCAATTTAAATATAATGTAAATAATTTAAAATACTTTAAAAAATGAAAATAAAATGTATAAATCAATTTGTTAATTTAAAGAAATAAATATATAAAACAAATATACATAAATAAAAATAATTACAATTTATTTAATAATATAGCCATTATATTATTAAAGTGATAAAAGTTTGTATTGAAAACAGTGTTGAAAAAAGTAATTTAGCAAAGTTTTCATAAATTGTTGACATCAGAGAGAATGGGGAGTAAAATTTTAGCAATACCAAAATTTAATAGGTCCTTATAAATTTTATAAAATGCAAAGAAGGAGACTTTTATTTAGAGAATAAAGTTACAGAGAGTCCATGGTAGGTGTGAATGGATACTTTACTAAATGATTATCACTCCAGAGCAGTGTCCTTGAAAGTACGAAGAGGTATAAGTAAAGGATAACCGGTAAGCACCGTTAAAGGCAAGGGTTTGTTGGAACCTAGTGATAGTATAATTAAGGCGGAATGTTTATTACCACCATATTGAGTCATATCATTAATGGTGGTTTTTTCACACAATTTTTTAATAAAAGGGGGCAAAAAATTGGAAAGGCATGTGTTATCAGTACTAGTGCGAAACTCATCAGGGGTATTAACTAGAGTTTCAGGGTTATTTGCAAGGCGTGGATTTAACATCGATAGTTTAACAGTTGGAAGAACGGAAAATACTGAAATATCAAGAATGACAATAGCATTAATGGGAAATGAGGATGCTTTAGAACAATTTAAAAAGCAGCTGAACAAGCTAGAGGATGTACTAAGAGTGCATGAATTAAAGTCTGAATATTCAGTATATAGAGAGCTGGTTTTAATTAAAGTACAAGCTTCAGCAGAAAAAAGAGGGGCAATAAACGAAGTAGTAAAAATATTTAGAAGCAAAATAATAGATGTAGCCCACAATACAGTAACCATTGAACTCACAGGAGACGATAGTAAGATAAATGCATTAATAGAACTTATGGAAGACTACGGAATAGTGGAAATAGTAAGAACAGGAATAACAGCATTAGAAAGAGGAGACAAAAATATAACAGACTATGGGGAATATTTTAATTAGAATGAAAAAATGAAGGAATGAAAAAATGAAAAAATTTATATTGAAATTCCTAAGGGATTTCTTAAATTAAATTTGATAATTCAGCTTTGCTGAATTATTATAGTAATTTTTTAATTATTAATTCTTTCATTCTTCACATTACTATTGGGGGTGTTTTAGCAATGAGCAATAGTCGTATAGAGATTTTTGATTCGACTTTAAGGGATGGGGCACAGGGTGAAGATATTTCATTTTCTCTTGAGGATAAAATCAAAGTTGCTATAGCGTTAGATGAAATAGGGGTATCTTATATAGAGGCTGGTAATCCTGGATCTAATCCTAAAGATATGGAATTTTTTAAGAGAATGAAAAATGTTAATTTAAAGAATTCTAAGTTAGCAGCATTTGGGGCAACAAGAAAAGCTAACATAAGGGTCGAAGATGACAATAATATTAGAAGCTTATTAGAGGCTGAAACTGATGTTGTTGTTATCTTTGGGAAGACATGGGACTTTCAAGTTAAAGATATATTAAAAACTTCTTTAGAAGAAAATATAAGGATGATAGTTGATTCAATAAAGTATTTAAAAAGCAAAAACAAAGAAGTAATATTTGATGCAGAGCATTTTTTTGATGGATACAAAGAGAATAAAAAGTATTCTCTTGAAACTATAACCTCAGCAAAAGAAGCAGGAGCTGATGTAATAGTATTATGTGATACAAACGGAGGAACACTTTCTAGTGAAATTAAAAATATATCAAAAAGTGTAGTTGATTCACTAGGTGGAAGAATTGGTATTCATTGTCATAATGATATTGGTATGGCAGTATCAAATTCAATAATAGCAGTAGAAGAGGGGATATGTCATATTCAAGGTACCTTTATAGGTATAGGAGAAAGATGTGGAAATGCTAATTTATCAGTTATTATACCGACATTGCAATTGAAAATGGGATATGAAGCTATACCAAAGGAAAAATTAGCAGATTTAACAAAGACAGCAAGGTTTGTTTCGGAAATATCCAATATAAACTTGTTAGATAATATGCCTTATATAGGAGCATCAGCTTTTGCGCATAAAGGTGGTATGCACATAGATGCAGTAGAAAAAGCATCAAAATCATATGAGCATATAAAGCCAGAGCTGATAGGAAATAATAGAAGATTCTTAGTATCAGAAGTAAGTGGTAAAAGTACCATTCTAAAAGAAATACAAAAAATTTTCCCAAGTATAACAAGAGATAGTAAAGAAGTGGAAAAGATAACAAATAGGCTAAAGGACTTAGAATATGAAGGCTACAAGTTCGAAGGAGCAGAAGGGACAGTTGAACTTTTAATAAGAAAGACAATAGGGAAATACAAACCTTTCTTTAAGTTGAATCACTTTAAAACTATAGGTGAGCAGCCTTGGAATAATAAGAATTTTACGTCAACAGCATTAATTAATATAACAGTTGATGGCAAAAATAAAATGACCGCATCCGAAGGAGATGGACCTGTAAATGCATTAGATAAAGCATTGAGAGAAGCTCTTGAAAGTTTTTATCCACAGTTAAAAGAAGTTAGATTAGTGGATTATAAGGTTAGAGTTTTGGATTCGGAAAGTGCTACAGGAGCAAAGGTAAGAGTTCTTATAGAATCAACAGATGGAGTAGAAAATTGGAGTACAGTTGGGGTATCAAGAGATGTTGTAGAAGCCAGTTGGATAGCATTAGTAGATTCATTAGAATATAAATTAATAAAAGATATAGAAAAAACAGTAAGAATGTATTTTTAAAAAGGGGGACAAAAAAACATGGGAATGACTATGACTCAAAAGATTTTGGCAGCTCATGCAGGTTTAGAAAGTGTAAAGGCAGGACAATTAATTGAAGCAAACTTAGATTTAGTATTAGGTAATGATATTACATCTCCAGTTGCAGTAAATGAATTCAAAAAATTAAATTTAGATAAGGTATTTAACAAAGATAAAATAGCAATAGTTCCAGATCACTTTACACCTAATAAGGATATAAAGGCAGCAGAGCAATGTAAATTTATTAGAGAATTTGCTAGAGAAAAAGAAATCACTAATTTTTTTGAAGTTGGGGAAATGGGAATAGAGCATTGCTTAATACCAGAAAAAGGTTTAGTAGTTGCAGGAGATGTTGTAATTGGGGCAGATTCACATACTTGCACATATGGAGCATTAGGAGCATTTTCAACAGGAATAGGATCAACAGATATGGCAGCTGGAATGGCTACAGGTAAGTGTTGGTTTAAGGTTCCTTCAGCAATAAAGTTTGTATTAAAAAACAAGCCATCAAAATGGGTAAGTGGAAAAGATGTAATACTTCACATAATTGGAATGATAGGTGTTGATGGAGCTTTATACAAATCAATGGAGTTTGTAGGGGATGGATTAAAATACTTATCAATAGATGATAGATTTACAATGGCTAATATGGCTATTGAGGCAGGAGGAAAAAACGGAATCTTTCCAGTAGATGATGTAGCAATAAAATATTTAATGGAGCATGCGCAAAGAGAATGGACAATTTATGAAGCAGATAAAGATGCAGAATATGATGAAGTTTATGAAGTAGACTTAAGTAAGTTAAGACCAACAGTGGCATTCCCACATTTACCAGATAACACAAGAACTATAGATGAAGTTGGAGAAGTGGTTGTAGATCAAGTAGTTATAGGCTCTTGCACAAATGGAAGAATATCAGATTTAAGAATTGCAAGAGATATTCTAAAGGGTAAGAAAGTTAAAAAAGGAATTAGATGCATTGTTTTCCCGGGAACTCAAAAAATTTATCTTCAAGCTTTAGAAGAAGGTATAATAAAGGATTTAGTTGAAGCTGGAGCAGTAGTTTCAACACCAACTTGTGGTCCATGTTTAGGAGGACATATGGGAATTCTTGCTAAGGGGGAAAGAGCAATATCAACAACAAATAGAAACTTCGTAGGAAGAATGGGGCATGTTGAATCAGAAGTTTACTTAGCAAGTCCAGCTGTAGCAGCAGCATCAGCACTAACAGGGAAAATAACAAACCCAGAAGGAATTGGAAAAGTGAAGGAATGAAAAAGTGAAAGAGTTATGGATGAAATCCATTGGGAATTTCTGAAATAATTAGTAATAGTTAAAAGTGAAAGAATGAAAGAGGAAAGTTGATGAGAAAATTCTATTGGAATTTCTGTAATAAGTAATAAGCAATAATAGGGAAGAGTAAAAAGTGAAGAGTGAAAGAGTTTAGGAATAAATTCTTTCAGAATTTTATTAAAGTGTTTAAATAATTCAACTTTATTGAATTATTACCTAAAATTTTTCATTTTTTAATTATTCATTTTTCCCATTAAAAAAAGGGGGATTTTATATGAAAGCAAACGGAAGAGTTTTTAAATATGAAGATAATGTAGATACAGATGTAATAATTCCAGCAAGGTATCTAAATACATCAGATCCTAAAGAGTTAGCAATGCATTGTATGGAGGATATAGATGCAGATTTTATTAAGAAAGTTGAAAATGGAGATATAATAGTTGCAAATAAGAACTTTGGATGTGGATCATCAAGGGAACATGCTCCAATAGCAATAAAAGAAAGTGGAGTAAGCTGTGTAATTGCATCAACTTTTGCAAGGATATTTTATAGAAATGCAATAAATATAGGACTACCAATAATAGAATGTGAAGAAGCAGTTAAGTCAATAGATGCAGGAGATGAGCTTGAAATAGATTTTACTACAGGAGTAATAAAGAATAAATCAAAAAATCAAGAATACCAAGGAGAGCCATTCCCGGAGTTTATGCAGAAAATAATAAATTCAAATGGACTAGTTAATTACATTAAGAATAAGTAATAGTAGTCTGTAAGGACTAAGCGTTAATAAGAAAATAAATAAAATAGTGCACAGTGGACAGTCCACAATTCACAGTTAAAGAGTAAACTGCTGCGCAGTTTATAAAAATTTTATAATTCAGCTTAACTGAATTATTTCATCAACTGTGAACTGTAAACTGTGAATTGACAACTGTGAACTGAAGAACGGGGGTTAATTATGAATTATAAAATAGCGGTTATACCTGGAGATGGAATTGGTCCAGAGGTTGTGGAACAAACTGTGAATGTTTTAAATTGTGTTGGGGATAAGTTTAATCATGTATTTGAATATGAGTATTTATTAGCTGGAGGTTGTGCAATTGATGAAAAGGGAACAGCTCTTCCAGAGGAAACTTTAGAATTATGTAAGAAGGCAGATGCTGTACTACTTGGTGCAGTTGGAGGCCCTAAGTGGGATGATCCAAATGCGAAAACTAGACCAGAGCAAGCATTACTTGGTCTTAGGGGTGGAATGAATTTATATTGTAATTTAAGACCAGCATTATTATATGCACCTCTTAAAGATGCATCACCACTTAAGGATAGCATAATAGGTGATGGAATTGATATATGTGTAGTTAGGGAATTAACAGGGGGCATATATTTTGGAGAAAGAGGAAGAGAAGAGATAAATGGTATTAAAGGGGCATATGACACAGAAAGATATAATGTTGAAGAGGTAAGGAGAATAGCTAAAATAGGTTTTGAAACAGCTATGAAGAGAAATAAAAAGCTTACTAGTGTTGATAAAGCAAATATTTTAGAAAGCTCAAGATTATGGAGAAGTGTTATAGAAGAAGTTGCTAGGGAATATCCAGAAGTAGAAGTAAATCATATGTATGTTGATAATGCAGCAATGCAATTAGTTAGAGATCCAAGACAATTTGATGTAATAGTTACATCAAATATGTTTGGAGATATATTATCAGATGAAGCAAGTATGATAACAGGATCAATAGGAATGTTACCTTCAGCATCACTAGGTGAAGGAACTTTTGGAATGTATGAGCCAATACATGGAAGTGCACCAGATATTGCAGGAAAGGGAATAGCAAATCCACTAGCCACAATACTTTCAGCTTCAATGATGCTAAAATTTAGTTTTAATTTAGAAGAAGAAGCCAAGCTTATAGAAACATCTGTATTAAAAGTTCTTGAAAATGGATATAGAACAGGTGACATAATGAGTGATGGAATGAAGTTAGTTGGAACTAAAGAAATTGGAGAGTTAGTTTTACAAGAAATATTAAGATAAAAGAGGTGAGTTATTTGAGAAGTGACGTAGTTAAAAAAGGACCATCAAGGGCTCCTCATAGATCATTACTAAAGGCTACAGGTCTTACAGATGAAGAAATAGATAGACCATTAATTGGAGTTGTAACATCACAAAATGATATAATTCCAGGTCATATAAATTTAGATAAAATAGTTGAAGCAGTTAAAAAAGGGGTATTACTATCAGGTGGAACACCTTTGGTATTCCCAACTATAGGAGTATGTGATGGTATTGCAATGGGACATGAAGGAATGAAGTATTCCTTAGTTACAAGAGAGCTTATAGCAGATACCATAGAGTGTATGGTCAAGGCTCATGGATTTGATGCATTAGTTTTAATACCAAATTGTGATAAAATTGTTCCAGGTATGATAATGGCAGCATTAAGACTAAACATTCCAGCGATTGTTGTGAGTGGAGGGCCAATGCTTGCAGGGAAATTTAAGGGCAAAGAAGTATCACTTTCAACTATGTTTGAAGCAGTTGGGGCTTATGAGAATGGGACTATGTTAGAGGGAGATTTATGTGAACTTGAAAACAAGGCATGTCCAACATGCGGATCATGTTCAGGAATGTTTACAGCAAATTCAATGAATTGCTTAGCAGAAGTACTAGGGTTGGCGTTACCTGGTAATGGAACTATACCAGCAGTTTATTCAGAAAGAATGAGACTTGCTAAATATGCAGGTATGAAAATAATGAATTTACTAGAAAAAGATATAAAACCACGAGATATAGTTAATGAAAAATCTATAAAGAATGCTTTAACAGTTGATATGGCTTTAGGATGTTCAACAAATAGCGTACTTCATCTAACTGCAATTGCAAATGAAGCAAAAGTTGAATTGAATTTAGATATTATTAATGAGGTATCTTCAAAAACTCCAAACCTTTGTAAATTAGCACCAGCATCAGACACGCATATAGAAGATTTATACTGGGCAGGTGGAGTTCAAGCTGTTATGAAGGAGCTTTCAAAGAAGGATTTACTTAATTTAGATTGTATAACAGCAACTTCAAATACACATAAAGAAAACTTAAAAGGTGTAGTAGTAAATGATAATAATGTAATAAGAAGTATAGATAAACCTTATAGCAATACAGGTGGTATTCAAGTATTAAAAGGAAACCTAGCAGAAGCTGGAGCTGTAGTTAAAAAGTCAGCAGTACTAGAAGAAATGCTAACACATAAAGGTCCGGCAAGAGTATTTGATTCTGAAGAAGAGGCAATCGAAGCAATTCTATCTAAAAAAGTAATAAAAGGTGATGTAGTAGTGATAAGATATGAAGGTCCAAAAGGTGGACCAGGAATGAGAGAAATGTTATCCCCAACATCAGCAATAGCAGGTATGGGATTAGATAAATATGTGGCATTAATAACAGATGGAAGATTCAGTGGGGCAACAAAAGGAGCTGCAATAGGACACGTTTCCCCAGAAGCAGCAGAAGGAGGAACCATAGCCTTAGTAGAAGAAGGCGATATTATTTCAATAGATATTTTAAAAGGAAAGTTAGAACTTTTAGTAGGCGATGATGTACTAGAAAAAAGAAGAATGAATTTAAAGCCTTATGAACCAAAAGTAAAAGAAGGTTATTTAGCAAGATATTCAAAACTAGTAACATCAGCAAGTACAGGAGCTATACTTAAATAATTAAAAAGAGGGGGGTAACTAACAGTTACAAATAAGTTATAAAAAGCTATAAAATGCTTTTAAATTTTATAACTTAGAAAATTGTTGACAGCCTCCCATGTTCATAAAGAGCATGGAGTGCGTTTAAGATAAACGCCAAAACTCCTTTAATTGCTGGAAACTCGTAAAGCTAACTAAACCACAACATAATAATGAAATAAATATAGGTGTGATGGTTACGAAAGTAGAAAAAATTAGTTAGATGGCATAAGGTTAAATCCTAAGTGCCAGTACAATCGACAATCAGCAGGTAAGCTTCGAATAGAAGAAACTTCAACGACTATTCCGTGATGGAAGTACACTCAAGTGGGTGGAAATGGGGAGCATCCAACCTATACAAAGTATAGAGGATGGTGATATAGTCTACGCTCATATGAAAGTATGAGAAGTTCATAGGTTGCAAGACCTTGAGAACTGGCTAGGAGTAACGAACCTAGTTGAATAAGCATAAAACTTGTAAGAATTTATAAATATATAAAATTTTAAGAATAGTAATTAAAAATATCAAAATACTATCTTATTCTTCTTAAGAAAGTTTTAAAAATCTTTATGTTTTATTTAGTTCAAAGTTGGTATGATATCTATTAAAATTTTTACGCTCCCAAAAACTTTTATATTTTACTTAGTACCATAAAAAGTACTTAAAATGGCAAAACTAAGTATATAAAATATAAAGTTAAAGGAGGTGGAAGCTTGTTAAAAGCAAGAAAAATAAGATTATTACCAACAAAGGAACAAGAAATATTAATGTTTAAATCAATAGGTTGTAGTAGATTTACTTATAATTGGGCTTTGAATAAATGTATTTTAGCTTATGAACAAGGTGAAAAATATTCAATGTCAAATATAAGAAAAGAATTTACAAAACTAAAAAAGAAAGAAGATTTTAAGTGGTTAAATGAAGTTTCAAATAAAACAATGGTTGAAAGTATGAGAAATTTAGATAAAGCATTTAAGTCTTTCTTTAAAAATAAAAGTTGTTATCCTAAATTTAAAACTAAGAGAAAATCTAGTAAATCTTTTTATGTTAGATATGAGCATCTTTATTTTAAAGATAATATTTGTAATATAGAAAAGATAGGAAAGGTAAAGTTTAAAACAAATTATAAAATACCTAGTTGTAACTATAGTAATCCTTATTGCAGCTTTGACGGAAAGTACTGGTATTTAAGTTTTGGAATTGAAGTAGAAGAAAACCAAACTACTTTAAATGAAGATTTATCTATTGGAATTGATTTAGGGATAAAGGATTTAGCAACTATAAATGTGCTAGATAAACCTATTAAAAACATTAATAAAACTAAAAGAGTAAAAAAATTAAATAAAAGATTAAGAAGATTACAAAGACAAGTATCAAGAAAATATGAAGCAAATAAGGAAGGAAATAAATTTATTAAAACTAATAATATTATAAAATTAGAAAAACAAATAAAATTACTTTATAGAAAACTATCTAATATAAGAAATAATCACATTCATCAAGCTACAAATAAAATAATAAAAATGTATCCATTTAGAATAGTTATGGAAAGTTTAAATATAGGTGGAATGATGAAAAATAAACATTTATCTAAAGCAATAGCAGAGCAAGGCTTTTATGAATTTATAAGAAAAATAAAATATAAATGTAAATTTAATAAAATAAAATTTATTCAAGTAGATAAGTTTTATCCTAGCTCAAAAACTTGCAGCTGTTGTGGAAGTATAAAGAAAGATTTAAAATTAAAAGATAGAGTTTATAGATGTGAAAAATGTGGTTTAGAAATAGATAGAGATAAAAATGCTTCAATTAATCTTGGTAATTATGGATTAGTGTAGGTGAATTTCGAGAAATTACTAATCTTAGTAGGATGCGTTGTATCCGAATTTAAGCCTTTTGAGAACTACACCAAACTAGAGTAGATTTTTAAATCAAAATAGAGTTTGATGAAGAAGGAATTAAAGTAAAATTTATATGTTTATAACCTTTTATAAGTTTTATGCAACGGTATTTATGTTTTTGACAGGAGCTGAAATATTAATTAAGTCTCTCTTAGATGAGGGTGTTGACACTATATTTGGTTATCCTGGTGGAGCTGTTCTTAATATATATGATGAATTATACAAGTATAGAGATAAAATAACTCATATATTAACAGCTCATGAACAGGGGGCAGCACATGCGGCAGATGGTTATGCTAGAGCAACTGGAAAAGTTGGGGTATGTTTAGCTACATCTGGACCGGGAGCAACTAATCTTGTTACAGGGATTGCAACGGCATATATGGACTCTATACCTATGGTTGCTATAACTGGAAATGTAACAAAGCAGCTTTTAGGAAGAGATAGTTTTCAAGAAGTAGATATAACAGGAATAACTATACCAATAACAAAGCATAATTATATAGTTAAGGATGTTAATGATTTACAAAAAATAATTAAGGAAGCCTTTTATATAGCAAAGGAAGGAAGACCAGGACCAGTATTAATAGATATACCAAAGGACATAACAGCAACTAAGACAAAATATGAAGCAATAACTCCAAAAAAGGTTGAAAGAAAAACTAAGCATATAACTGATAAAGCTTTAGAAGAAGTAGCTGCTTTAATAAATGAAGCAGAAAATCCTTTTATTTATGCTGGAGGAGGAATAGTTGCATCAGAAGCCTTTGAAGAACTTAGAGAATTTGTTGAAAAAATAAATTCACCAATAGCAACTTCTCTTATGGGGACATCAGCTATACAGTATAATCATCCCTTATATACAGGAATGATAGGAATGCATGGAACTAAAGCATCTAATATTTTAGCTTCAAAGTGTGATTTAGTAATAACTTTAGGAGCAAGGTTTAGTGATAGAGTTGTAAGCAATGAAAATAGTTTGAAAAATGCAAAGATAATTCATATAGATGTAGATCCAGCAGAAATTAATAAAAATGTTAAGGTAGATTCTTTTATAGTTGGAGATTTGAAAATCGTTCTTCAAAGATTGATACCATTATTAAAGGAAAAGAAAAATGAAGAATGGTTAGAAAAAATGAGGGAATTAAAGGGTTTAGACGTTAAGGAAACCTCTATTACTGGTGAACTAACTCCAGAATTCTTATTTAGAAAATTAAGTGAACTAGATGATGGAAGCTTTGTTATTACAACAGAAGTTGGACAGCATCAAATGTGGGCGGCACAGTATTTTAATTATAAAAAACCGAGAAGTTTCATATCCTCAGGGGGACTTGGAACAATGGGATTTGGACTTGGAGCATCAATTGGAGCTCAAATAGCATTAAAAAATAAGCAAGTTTTTAATATAGCTGGTGATGGAAGCTTTGGAATGAATTGTAATGAATTAGTTACAGCTGTTAAAAATAATTTACCTGTAATAGTAATTATATTAAACAATAATTCATTAGGAATGGTTAGGCAATGGCAGAACTTTTTCTATGAAGCAAGGTATTCATCAACAACTTTAAATAGATCAACTGATTTTGTTAAACTAATAGAAGCTTTTGGAGGAAGAGGTTTTAGAGTATATGAAAAAGAAGAATTAGAACCTATCTTAAATGAAGCTTTAGAATTTAAGGGGCCAGTTGTAATAGATTATGTTATTCATAATGATAAAAAAGTGTTTCCTATGGTTGCACCTGGTGCAGCAATTGATGAAATAATAAGCGAAGAAGATATAGATAATTAGGGGGTTAAAAAAATGGCAAAAATGTATTATGAAAAGGACACAAATTTAGAATTATTAAAGGGGAAAAAGGTTGCTATCGTTGGATATGGTAGCCAAGGACATGCACATGCATTAAATTTACATGATAGTGGAGTTGATGTAGTAGTTGGACTTTATGAAGGAAGTAAGTCTTGGGAAAGAGCAGAAAAGTCAGGGCTACAGGTTGCAACTGTTGCTGAAGCTTCAAAAGAAGCTGATGTAGTAGTTATATTATTACCAGACGAAAAACAAGCAAAGGTATATAAATCAGAAATAGCACCAAACTTAGAAGCTGGAAACTCATTAGTATTTGCTCATGGATTTAATATTCACTATGGTCAAATAGTTCCACCAGAAAATGTAAATGTATTTATGTGTGCACCAAAGGGACCTGGGCATATGGTAAGAAGAACTTATACAGAAGGCTCAGGAGTACCTTGTTTAATAGCTGTATATCAAGATGCTACAGGAAATGCTCGCGATTTAGCATTAGCATATTCAAATGGCGTAGGGGGAGCTAGAGCAGGTGTTTTAGAGACTACATTTAAAGATGAAACTGAAACAGATCTTTTCGGAGAACAAGCAGTTTTATGTGGCGGATGCACAGCACTTATAAAAGCAGGATTTGAAACTTTGGTAGAAGCAGGATATGCACCAGAAAATGCATATTTTGAGTGCTTACATGAAATGAAGTTAATTGTAGATTTACTATATCAAGGTGGAATGGCTATGATGAGATATTCTATATCAGATACAGCTGAATATGGTGATTATATGGTAGGAAATAGAATAGTAACAGAAGAAACAAAGAAGGAAATGAAAAAAGTTTTAACAGAAATTCAAGATGGAACTTTTGCTAAAAATTGGTTGTTAGAAAATCAAGTTGGAAGACCAATTTTTAATGCAAGAAGAAAAATGGAAGCAAATCATCCAATTGAAAAAGTAGGACAAGAATTGAGAGAAATGATGAGTTGGATAGATACTAAAAAATTAGATTAAGATAATAGTGAAGTTGTTATGTTTTATTATACATAACAACTTTACTTTATATAAAACTAAATTATGGTATAATATAAATAGGTATAAACAAAGGAGGATGGCTATGTTTTTAGGTGAATTTAATAAAGATATAGGTACTGCATATATCAATCTACTTATAGAATTTGCTTTAGTAGATGATAAAGTTGAAAAAAAGGAAAGAGAACTAATTGAAAGAGCTTTAAAAGAAATGAGTATGGAGAATTTAGAGTTAGAAGATATTAGTCATGAAGAAACTATACAAATTCTCAAGGATTCAGGAGAAAGAATAATAAATATAGTATTTTTTGAATTAATGAGGGTTGCATTAGCTGATGCAGAATATGAAATGTCAGAGGTAAGATTTTTAGATGATTTAGCAGAGGAACTAAACATATCAAGAGTAAAAAGATTCCAAATGGCGGACTATTTCTTTAATCATACAGAATATGATGAAAGTGGTTTAGAGAGTCAAGAATCTGCTAAACTAGAAGCACAAGCATTTTTAAATTAAAAAGGGTATAGACCATTTGTACTCTTTAGGAAATTATAAAAAGATTACCCTTTGAATAACCTTTTTATAATTTCCTTCCTTTTTGCTATTTTACTTAAATAAGTCTATTAACTTTTAATTTTATAAGACTATAATGATGCAGATTATTAATTGAAACATATATATTATACTTTTAGGAGGAATAATTTTGAATATAGTAAGTTTTTTTAAATTAGTAGAAATACAAACTAAAGTAGCAAGTGTAATTCCTTTCTTATTAGGAACCTTTTATACTTTATATAGATATGATAATTTTAATATAAAAAATGCAATAATAATGTTTGCATCAATGATTATATTTGATATGACAACTACAGCGATAAATAATTATATGGATTATGCAAAGGCAGTAAAGAAAGAAGGATATGGATATGAAACCCATAATGCCATAGTTAATTATAACTTAAATCCAAGATTAGTTAGATTAACTATTTATATTATGCTTGCTTTAGCTACTTTTTTAGGATTATTATTAGTAAAAAATACAAACATAATAGTTTTATTAGTTGGAGCAGTTTCATTTGTTATAGGGATTACATATTCCTTTGGACCAATTCCAATATCAAGAACACCTTTTGGAGAAATTCTTTCAGGGCTTGCAATGGGATTTATAATAACATTTTTAGCTATTTACATACATATATTTGATTTGAAAATTCTATCAATTAGTTTTAGTAATTTAAATAATGTATCAATTAATTTAAATATAGTTGAATTAATATATATTTTTATAATTAGTTTACCTTTAATCATGGGAATAGCAAATATAATGCTTGCAAACAACATTTGTGATATAGAGGATGATATAGTTAATAAAAGATACACTCTTCCAATATATATTGGTAAAGAAAATGCCCTAAAGGTATTTAAATGGATATATTATATTGGCTTTATAGCTATAGTAGCAGGGGTATTACTTAGAATACTTCCAATAGTTTCAATAGTAACCTTATTAGCCTTAAAGATAGTACAAAAAAACATAAATAAATTTAATAAAATTCAAACTAAGAAAGACACTTTTATATTAGCAGTAAAAAATTGTGTTATAATGAATGCATTTTATGCATTAACTGTATTAGTTGGAGTTATTTTATCTTATATCTAATATTAAAGAAATTATTATGATAATTTCCATAGTAAATTTGCGGCGAAAAATATATAAACAATGATTTTGTAAATAAGTAAACTTCTATAGAAATTTTAAACTACAGGATTCTAGGAGAAAAGATGAATTACATATATATACTAAAATGCTCAGATAATACTTTATACACAGGGTGGACAACAGATTTAGAAAAGAGACTTAAAGTTCACAATACTGGAAAAGGAGCTAAATATACAAGAGTCAGGTTACCGGTTGAAATAGTATATTTTGAAGAATTCGAATATAAAAAAGATGCAATGAAAAGGGAATATGCAATAAAACAATTATCTAGAAATGAAAAACTAAAACTAATAAACGGATAGATAGAGAAATGAAAAAATGAAAGAATGAAGAAATGAAAGAATTTATGTGAATAATAGATTTAATATAACTAAGAACAAGTTATAAAAACCATGTATTAAAATTGGTATAGTTAAATTGCTTGTATAATTGTATATTAAAGCAAATATTATTCCTGAAAATCCTGCAAGTAGGCTTTGAATAAGATGTCCAGAAAATGCTTATCAATATTATTTACCTCCAATATTAAGTATAAAGGAGTTATAGATAAATATCCTTTATATAGTTTTTAAAATTTGTGTATTCTTACATAATTATTTAAATATTAATAGTATTAAATAAGCCTTAATGAGATTAATATCACTAAGGCTTTATATTCATATGAAATTTCATTTAATGAAATGTAATTTTCAAAGTTTTAATGTAGTATAAAATAATTATAATATTGAAAATATTGATAATGTAGCTCCTAATATTAGGATTAAGGATAATATGGTAGATAATATTCCTAAAGCAAATTGCTTTTTAAAAGATATTCTACTATATCTCTTAAATTTAAATTTCCCATTTATAAGAGTAGAAATACTTATTAAGAGTAGAATTATTTGAGGAACTATATTATATAATTTACTATAAATCATTACTAAAATGATTAAAATAAAAGAAATGGTTATAAATATATTATTTAATCTATTATATAGTTTTTCATTCATATAAATCCTCCTTACTACTTTGAAAAAATATTATATTTTTGATTAATTAAATAGATAATATCAAAAATTAACAATATAGTTATTATTATTTTAAAAACCACTAACAGTATTTGAGGTAGAGAAGTATATATAATAACATTATTTATTAAAATTAAAAGTGTTAAAATATAAAATTTATTATAAAACTTATTATATAAGTTTATTAATTTTTTTTTGTTAATATAGATTATGAGAAATAATAAAAAAATTGAACCAAGTAAGCATATCAAATCAGTAGAAGTCTTAAATCTAGTTAATTGGAAAAATATACTCATAGTTCCTATTATTATTATAATATATAACTTCATTATACTCCTTTTTATTAAGATTAAGCATTATTAGAAATGCTTAATCTTAACTTTTTTATTTTAAAATATTTCCAATAGAAACAGCGGAACCTATTAAGCCTAAGTTGTATAATCCTATAAGTCCAATTGTAGCAGGAATAGAAACTGGGGTCGAAGCAAGATATGCAATGCTTCCAATTGCAAGTGCTCCACATGCTAATAAAGCATCCCAATCTCCAGATCCACCACCTGTTATAATTTCTAAATCTTTTTCACATAAATCAATCATTTTTCTCCTCCTTAATTTTAATTAAGCATATTTGTAACCACCCAAAGGTTTGTTTATATGATATTGGAAATATGGAGAATCAATATATCCGATAAAAGTGCTTCTACCATATACATTGTATAGAAATAAGGTTACTATATCAGCAGCACTTCCCCATGTACTTGAATCGGATAAATCTAAATTTGACCCACCAGTAATACTTTCTAAGTGGTTTAGATCTAGAGTTTCAAAATTCGTCATTTTCATTTTCTCCTTTCTATATTTAATTTTATATACTACTTACTTAATAATATATATATAATAAACTCCTTAATTTTGGCGCCTTCTATAAGGAGAGTATTAACTAATTAAAGAATATTAGGACTTATAGATACATAAGCCTCAGTTTGGAAATTATCCATTTCTTCTGGAGTTTTTGCTTCTTTAATATTTACTGTATATAAAGAACTTATAGGCATTAGTTTATTATCTTGTATATGCTTTTGTAGATTTATGATTGTATTTTGAAAAGTCATAGGATTACCCTTATGACTTGCTTTTAGGCAATTTGTAAGTTTAAATTCTTTTTTAGCTTGTACATATTAGTTTCAGTAAATTCTTTATCCACTGGTATTAAAACTTCAATATCCATAGTAGGCATCATAGCTTGAGTTACTGAATATGTTGTTGAAATTTTAGGACCAACTATCGTTAAGTTATTTTTCTTAATAAAATTATCTATATCATTCATTTCTTTTTGGACTTCAGCTTGTGTTAGTTGTTTTCTAAATGATAATAGATTTTTTAAATACAATTCTTGACCAATTTCTATCATATGTTTTCCTCCGTTATTTTTATACATATATATAACATACTTATTAAAACTTTACAAAAAGTATAATAACAGGTTAAATGAAAAACTAACTTCCGTTTTAGCTTAAGCTATTGTAACTGCAAGGCTAAAGTCAGTTTTTAGACTTAAATTTAGTGGTCAAAAGACCTAAAATAAGCTATAATTTTCATATAGATAATCTTTTTTTAGGGTTTTTAAGCATGCTTAACAAGCCTACGGAAATTGCTTGCAAAACTAAGTTCCGTTTGATTCACTTTTGCATGATTAAGTTCCGTTGATACTTGCCCTAGATTTTGATATCTTATTTTTTAATAAGTTCAGGCTTTAGATGTACTTCATCTGCTGTGATGTGTTTTAGATAGAGCTTGTCTAGCAGTGAGTTATCTAATAGCATTTGGGCTAGTTTAAATGGCGTATTTCCGTTTAAACTAGCTCTCGCTGTACTATTGATATGGTTCATCATTAAGGTAATATCTTCTTGAGTCCTATTATTTAAAGATTTTCCTTTAGGTATTATATACCTTATGTATTCATGATTCTTTTCTACGTGTGGCTTCTGATAAGAAGCCATAGGGTTACAGTAGAATATTTTTGTTCTTTGATTTCCTTCAGTATCTAATTCCAAAGCTTCTGGTTTTTTAAATTCAGAGCCGTTATCTGTTAGAATAACAGGAAAGCTACGTTTAAAAACTTCATGACCTAATACCTCATATAGCTTGTCTATGACGCCTTTAACAGCCATCTGGCTACAGTTATCAATAATGAAAGCTAGCATTAATGAACAGTTTCTAAACATAAAAGTGAGAAGCACTTTGCCACTTCGTGTGCCGTGGACGGTATCCATCTCTACTACAGGAAGATTAGGATTATCCTCAATAAACTTAACAAAGTCATTAAATGTTCTTCCAACTCTATCAGTTGATTCTTTAATTACAGGAAGTGTAGATTTCTTTCTAGGCTTATATTTCACTTTTCTAGGCAAATCAATGTTTCTAGCTGTAAAAGCATTTTTATCAAAATAATAATATAAAGTTCTTTCACAGCAATTTATCTCCTCTTTATGATGAGTAAAAATATGAGATATTGACTGACCTTTTAAAATAAGTGGTGAAATTACTTCATCAATCTTTTTAAGCTCATTTGAAGTTATATTAAGCCCTTCTCTAGATGCGACTAATAGTTCCTTATACTTTGTATCTGCAACTTTAGCTTTATAATAGCTCTTTTCAGCGGTACACGTAGTGACTGTGCTGCAACTATTGCAAACATATGGGTAGCGGTTAAGTTTAGAGCACTTCTTGACTGAATATTCATTACAAGTTCTATAACAGTTTATAAATCTACATTTCTTACATTGCTTACCACAGCCACTATTACACAAGCTTGTCTTAGTGCAATTTTTTCGGTGTTGGCATGATTGTATATAATTTTCTTTTCGTTTACTTGCTTTAAGAAATCTATTCCGCCTAATCTCTTTAGAGATAGTAGTTGGATCCTTCTTAACTCTTTCAGCGATTTCTTTTAATGTGTAATTTTGATCTAACCCATATTCGATTATGAGTCTATCTTCTATCTTAAGGTGTTTTCTGTTTTCCTTTGCATAAATCTTTGTTTGACATAATTACTCCTCCTAATATGCTAAGGACAAATATCATTTTAATTATATCAAACTCTTTGCATAATTAATTTCCGTTTAACTTTAAAAGCGGAAGTTACTTTTTCAATTTACATTATTGAAAAATTTACAAAAAGATATAATAACATGTTTACAATAAAAAGTAAATATTTTACAATAAAAATATATTATTACATTATTTCATTTTTATTGTATAAGAGTAAATTAATATAAACAAAGGGAAAGAGGTTTGAAGTATGATTATATTTAAAAAATATCATTGTATAAAACAACATGATATAAAAGATTGTGGAGCTGCTTGCCTTGCAACTATAGCTAAACAATATGGGTTAAAGATTCCAATATCAAAAATTAGAGAAGTTGCAGGAACTGATATGAATGGAACATCAGCTTATGGAGTAATTAAAGCAGCTGAAAAATTAGGTTTTACTGCAAAAGGAGTAAAAGCATCAAAGCCAAAGGATGTTTTTTCTGAATTTCCAAAGCCTGCAATAGCACATGTTATTATGGATGGAGCTCTTTTACATTATGTTGTAATACATAATGTGAGTAAAGAAGAGATATTGATTGCAGATCCAGGAAAGGGAATAGTTAAATATACTCCAGAAGAGTTTTTGAAAATATGGACTGGAGTATTAATAATTATGGTTCCAGCTCCTAGCTTTGAAAAAGGAAATGAAACTAAGGGGTTATTTCAAAGATTTTGGGGACTTATAAAAGTTCAAAAAAATTTACTAAGCAATATATTTATATCATCTGTACTTATAACCTTATTAGGTATTATAGGTTCTTTTTATTTTAAATTTTTATTAGATGATATATTACCTAATAATTTAAATAAAAGTTTATTAGTAATATCTTTAGCTATGATTGGACTAGCTGTATTTAAGATAATATCGGAATTCTTTAGAAGTCTTTTATTAATTCATATGTCGCAAAATATAGATGTTCCATTATTACTTGGATATTATAATCATGTAATTGATCTTCCAATGAATTTTTTTGGAACAAGAAAGGTTGGAGAAATAATATCAAGATTTAATGATGCAGGAAAAATAAGAGATGCAATATCATCAGTTACACTTACTTTAATGATAGATACTTTAATGGCTGTTGTAGGTGGAGTTATTCTTTATATGCAAAGTTCAAAGTTATTTTGGCTTTGTTTTATTCCAATAGTATTATATTTAGCATTAGTATTTGTGTTTAAAAAGTCCTTAGAAGATGTAAATAGAAGTGTTATGGAAGACAATTCAAAACTAATTTCATATTTAGTAGAATCTATAGAAGGTATAGAAACAGTTAAAGCTTTTAATGGGGAAAGGAGAGTAAATTTAGAAACTGAAAAGAAATTTATTAGATTTATAAAGTCAGTATTTAAGTATGGATATATAAATAATCTTCAAGGTTCTTTGAAAAATACAGTTAAAGGAATATTCGGAATATGCATACTGTGGATTGGAGCTTACTTAGCTTTAAAGGGGGAGGAATTATAATCAGAAGATAATAATATTATATTAAAATACTTACTGGGTTGTTTACTAAGTTATAATTACTAGATAATATAGTATGAAAATTTTAAAATTAAAAAAGAGGATGTTGTAAGACTGATTTTAATACTACTACAGCATATTATAGAAATTACGAAAAGATTGGATTATATATAAAATTCAAAATTGGTTTTTATATATTTATTTGTTGTTATTTGTTTAAATTCGTGTATATATTTAGAAAATAATATCTTATATAAACAGAAATTTAATGAAAGATAGTTCTAAAAGTCTATAAAAAAGCCTAAATTTATGAATTTACTCATTTATTATAGAATCTATTACCTATTTATGATTTATATTCAATAAGGGCTAGTATTTTAAATTTTGTTATTAACAAATTTATGATTAAATAAAGTGCTAATAAATATTATATATTTAGTGTAAGGAGTTAAATGGGAATGGGGATATTTAGAAGGTCTGTTATATGTTTTTTTTGCTTATTATGCCTTTTTTTATGTGGTTGTGGAATCAAAGAGACAAATGTGAAAATTAATGAAGATTCAAAAATATATTTAGCAGCAGTAGAAGAGTTAGAAGATTACTTTGAAACCAATGCTTTTTTATATAGGAATTCTTCGAAAGGGGAATGGAAGAATTCATTAAATAATTTAAAAGAAGATATAAAAAGTAATAAAATAAATGAAAGTGATTTTTTTTATAGAATGCAGGAAATATGTGCTTCTTTAAAAAATGGCCACTCCTTTTGTGGCAAAATAAATTATAATGAAGAAAAAATTTTTCCAATAAGAGGGGATTACTATGATGATAAATTTTATATAGTAGTTGCGGATGGTGAGTATAAAGATATATTAGGTGCTCAAGTTATTTCTATAAATGGAATAGATTTTGAAGATATTGAAAAGGAGTATTCTAGAATAATTTCAGCAGAAAATAATCAAAGATTAAAAGGCATAATTTCTAGTAGTGGATTTGTTGAATCAGAATTTAAGTATTTAGGAATATGGAAAGAAAATAATATATTTGAAGTGAAAAAATTAAATGGTGAAACAGAAAAAGTTAATATGCAGACTGTAAGTTATGAAGACTATGTTGCTATTATGAAAGATATTAACAATTATTTAGCATATGATAAGAGAATTAATTCCATTGAGAATAAGAAGCCAGAAAATGCGCATAATCAATATTGGTACACTCTTGATAAAGAAAATAGAATACTATATTTCCAATATAACACTTGTTTCGATAAAAATGATACAAAAATTATTTCTCCAATTCAAGATTTAAGTTTTTATCCTGATTTTTCTGATTTTAGTAAGGAACTAAGGGAATTTATGAATGCTAATTTAGAAGCTTTTGATAAAATAGTAGTAGATGTTTCAGTCAATGGTGGTGGAAATAAGGAACATTTTGATTCATTTATAAATTTTAATCTTGGTATTTTTAATTCTAAAAAAGTTTATGCCATAATGTCAAAAGATACTTTTTCGGCAGGAGTTTTAGCAGTAAATACATTAGTTGAAAAATGTAATGCAACTATGATAGGTGAGGAAACAGGTGGCTCAATAGAAATGTATGCTGTTGAATATAAGAAATCAGAAAATCTTCCAATATGGTTTGCTAATGGAAAGCACTATGTCGATGTACTTAAATATGCAGGTAAAAATTCTAGTGATAATATGAGAGGGGCCATTCCTGATATAAAAGTAACAAAAACTATTGATGATATCATTAATGGGGTCAATCCATATTATCAAGCAGTGATTGATAATTAACTTTAGTAATAGAATAAATTTATGATAATTAGTTTTTGAGGGAGTAGTATTTATGGAGTATATTTTAATACTGTTATTTATTATAATTTTATCAATAATTTCAGGAAAAGCGTTATATAATATGCCTAATCCAGGAAAGAGGTTTTATGAGGCTGTCAATAAAAATGATACAAAAGATAAGAAAAGTAATAATAAATTTTAAGTGAGAAGATTATATTTTCTTCTCAGGTAGTATAAAAGAAAATTTACAATTTGCAAATGAACATGCAACTTATGAAGAAATAATAGAAGTTTGCAAACAAGCTCAAATACATGATTTTATAAATTGAGTATCATTAAGATACGAAACTCCTTTACAAGCTTTTATACTGGAATATGTGATATACCAGTTAAATCAATGACAAATAAAAAGGGAAATAGTATAAATATTAAAAATGGAATGTTAGTTGAAGCTAGAATAATAAATAGAGAAGTAAGTTATTTTAGATATTTTCTAGAAAAGATAAATATATTAGATTAGTATATGTAAATATGAAAACTCAGCTTAGGCTGAGTTTTTTCCATAATTATGTATTACCCATTAGCAATTATTAATTGATAATATGTCTAGACATCTACATGTATAGTTATTAACAAGAGTAAACAGGAGATAATGAGAGATATAATGAATTAATTAACTTAAAAAGCTTAAAATAATTAAATTTAAATTAAAACAGTTGATTTTAACAAAAATTGTGTTAAAATTAGTGTAGATTTTGCATTTAGATGCATAGCATATATTACCAAAATCATTTTAGAAGAAAGGAGAAATACTAATTAAGAAGTAGAAAAGCGCCAGAACTTAAGTGAGCCTCCAAATTTTATATTTGGCTAAGGCGAACTTAAGTTGACGAGGTTGGGGAGTATCGATACTTCGGCGGGTGCCCCACGGTATTGCACACTACCGTTAACAGCTAACAAAACTGTAGAGTAATCTATAGGACAATATTAGCTTGGTGTTAAAACCTTCAATAGAGAATTTATTTCTTTATTAAAATTAAAACTAGAAACATTATTAAAAATTAGAAAATCTTTAAAGTAAGGAAGGAAGAAAAAGTATGTGCGGAATAGTTGGATTCGTAGGAAAAAAGGAAGCATCTCCAATATTAGTTGAGGGATTATCAAAGCTTGAATATAGAGGATATGATTCAGCAGGAGTAGCTGTATTAGAAGATGGAGAAATTAAAGTAAGAAAATTCAAAGGACGTTTAAAGAATTTAGATGATAATTTAAAGCAGAGTCCTTTAAATGGAACAATAGGAATAGGACACACTAGATGGGCAACTCATGGAGAACCATCAGATATTAATTCACATCCTCATACAAATGAAAATGCTACAATAAGTGTTGTTCATAATGGAATAATTGAAAATTATATAAAATTAAAGGAATGGCTTAAGAAAAAGGGATATGAATTTTATTCAGAAACTGATACAGAAGTTATTCCAAATTTAGTTGATTATTATTATAAAGGTGATTTATTTGAAGCTGTAGCAAAGGCAACTTCTAAAATGGAAGGAAGTTATGCAATTGGGGTTATTTGTAAAAATGAACCTGATAAAATAGTTGCAGTTAGAAAAGATAGTCCATTAATAGTTGGATTAGGTGAAAAAGAATACTTTATTGCATCAGATATACCAGCAGTTTTAAATCATACTAGAGAAATATATCTATTAGAAGATAAAGAATTTGTAATAATGACAAGAGATGGAATAGAAATAAAAACAGAAGATGGAGAAGTTGTAGATAAAGAAGTTTTCCATGTTACTTGGGATGTAGATGCGGCTGAAAAGGGTGGATATGAAGATTTCATGTTAAAAGAAATTCATGAACAGCCAAAAGCAATAAAAGATACATTAACTTCAAGAGTATTAAAAGATTCTCCTATTAACTTAGAAAATATAAACTTCACAAAAGAAGACCTTGAAGCTTTTGATAGAGTATTTATAGTGGCATGTGGAACAGCTTATAACTCAGGTTTAGTTGGAAAAACAATTATAGAAAAGCTAGCAAAAATTCCAGTTGAAGTTGATATAGCATCAGAATTTAGATATAGAGATCCACTAATAACAGATAAATCATTATTAATAGTTGTAAGTCAATCAGGGGAAACAGCAGATACATTAGCAGTTTTAAGAGATGCAAAGAGAATAGGTGCAAAAGTTTTAGCTATTACAAATGTCGTTGGAAGCTCAGCTTCAAGAGAAGCAAACCATGTTATTTACACTTGGGCTGGTCCAGAAATAGCAGTTGCATCAACAAAAGCTTATGAAACACAATTAATAGCTATGTATATGCTTGGAATATACTTTGGAGAAATAAAAGGAACTTTATCAAAAGAGTTTGCTGATGAACTAAAAGAGGAATTATTACAATTACCTGAAAAAGTAAAAGAAGTTATGGGTAATAAAGAATATATACAAAAATACGCTTCAAGAAACCATATGGATAAAGATACATTCTTCTTAGGAAGAGGACTAGATTATGCAGTTGCATTAGAAGGATCTCTTAAATTAAAAGAAATATCATATATACACTCAGAAGCATATGCAGGTGGAGAGCTTAAGCATGGAACAATTGCTCTAATTGAAGAAGGGACTCCAGTTGTTGCATTACTAACAGATGATAAGCTAAAAGACAAGATGATAAGCAACATCAGAGAAGTAATTACAAGAGGTGCTAAAGTTTTAGGTATAGCATATGAAGGCGATAAAGAAGCAGAACAAATTTGTGATGAAGTAATATATATACCAAGAACTAGTACTTTATTAGCACCAGTTATTTCAGTAGTTCCATTACAATTAATTGCATATTATATTGCTAAACAAAAAGGCTGTGACGTAGATAAACCACGTAACTTAGCAAAATCCGTTACAGTTGAATAGGAGTTAGAAGATAAATTTTAGAGGGTAAAAGGGTTAAATAAAATATTGTTATTTTATAATTAAATTATATAAAACAACAATGAATTTAAATTAATTTATGGAGTTGATATATATGAATGAAGAATTAATAAAGACATTACTAAATGAATATAAAGAAACTGAAAAAGCATTAGAATTAGGAATAAACTGGCTAACTGACAAGGATTATGCTAAAGGAAAGTTAGATTTAGTAAAAGTTATTATAGCAGATTTAGAAAGATTATCTAAAGAAGTTTAGTAGTAAGTATAATATGAAGCTGCACATTCTCACAATAGGTGGATGAATGTGCAGCTTTTTTATGAGAATGATAACTTTAACTAAGTGACATATAACTCAAAATTATAAAATAAATCCTTCTCTTATTTAAAAAGGATTATATAAATAACTTTATATTACTTATATAATCCGTTACCAAGGTATTTTATAGGGAATTATAGGATTGTAATAGACTTAAATAATGATTGGCTTCTCTAAGTACGTGATCTCCTAATAGTGGGACAATTATAGATTTTATTTTGCAGGCTAAAAGTCCTTCAGTACCTTGTGCCTTAAAGTCTCTAATATTTATAGTTTCCTCCAAAGTTTTATCTGTTAAGTCAGACAATTCTAATGAGGATTTATTAATGCTTGAGGCTTCTTTTCTAAGTGTTTCAAATTCTTTGCCAAAATTATTGGCTATGTCAAACAATTCTTCTTCGGTAGGATCTAATAAGCCTCTAATAAAGAAGGAATGTTCAGACATTATTCTGTTCCAGAAGGTTTCTTGTTCTATTATATCTTTTCTTACATCAATCTCAATACCATTTTGTAATCTTGTCAATAATTCTGTGAAAAATATTGCTTCTCTAAGTATATAATCAATCAGAAGAGGATAGGCAGTAGTGAATAACATACATGATAATACATCTTTTTTAAGGTTGCTTTTAAATTGAATTATCATATTTGTTGCGGCTATAGAATTCTGATTTAACCTATAAACCTGTTCTGTCAGCATAGATATATTTTTTATATTCATATTAGGTGTTAGTGAAAGTTCTCTATCAGTAATACTTCAATCTATAGAAATTCCTGTGACAAATTCAGTTGCTCTTTCAGCTTCTGAGGTATATTTAGTAACAATTTCATCGGATTTTAATACCCTAGAAGGAATAGCCCCATCTGATAAAGAGATTGCAAATGAAAGCAATCTAGCAAATTCATTTTTAAAAGCATCTGCTTGAGCAATAAGGTTTCTATCTTTCATGGCAAATGCTGCTTCTAAGAATATAGAATGCTCTTTCATAATTCTTAGAAAGAATAGATTTAATTCTAGGGATTGATTAATAAATGTTTGCTTTGATATCATTACATACTCCTAAAATTATTGGTGGTACCAGTACAATATATTCAGTTTAAATATTTATGTGAGTATTTAACTTTAGATTCAATAATTATCTTAGGATTTTTCGAAACTAAAGTATTTTCAGTAATTTGGAGCAAATTATATTAGTAATTATCCATTTTGAATTATCTATTCATAATTAGGCTGATTATATGACAGTTTATAGAGATAAGTTAGTGTTTTTATCCGGTTCTGTCTGTATGTAATTTTAAGTAAAAATAAAAAATACTGGATAAATATATAGTTCTTAAGTTTACTTAATGAGAGTATTACTAAAGTGAAAAAATATATCTAAGGGACCTACTTATACTAGTAATTACTACAGAGCCATGGTTTTCTTCTGGGGCAACATATATAGTACAATTTTTATTAAAATTTTTAATTTTATCATATATTTTTTGTGCTCCATCAACCATATATCCTTCTTTTTCGCCTACTCCAATGAAAATATTTTTATTACTCTTTTCTAAGTTAGGAAAGTTTAAAAGTTCGTAGTCATTCCACCATACTGATGGACTAAAGGAAATTATATTCTTATAGATATTTGATCCTTTTAATAAATTCCATAATACATAATAGCCACTTAGAGAATGGCCAATTATAGTAGTGTTATTTTTATCAAAATTAAGATTACCTTCAATTATTGGGAAAAGTTCTTTTTCTATAAATTTGTTAAAGTCCTCACTTCCACCAAGGTTTTCAGGGATTATTGATTTTCTTTTTTCATCAATTATGTATTTATCTGCTGGAGCTGTAAAATCTAAAAATCTCTTTTCTTTTTTTTCAAATTCTTGATGAGAAATGCCAATAACTATAGCTGGTTTAACTCCAGTTTTAGCAGATGCTTGTCTTTGTTGCTTTACACAAGCTTTTACTACATCAAAGTAGTATCCACCGTCTAAAACCAATATTAGTGGTAAATTATTTTCACTTGATTCTTCTGGTATATAGAAACTAATATCATAAAAGCTATTAGTATAATTTGATTTTATTTTAAAATTATTCATAAATTAACTCCTTTATGTTAAGATTTATTCACAAGTATAAAATAATAAAAGGAAAAGGTCAATGAATATGAAAAGAAGTATCAATTGGTTAACTGAATATTTTTCTGAAAATTCTATGGAGTTTGTTGATATTTTTAAAAGTAGTTTGCCTCCTAAAGAAAAGGATCTTAATAGACGAACTGCTAAGAATTTATGTGGAATTGTAATACCCATAAATGGAGAATGTTCATTCTCTTTAAATGAAGATAAATACATTTTAAATAAAAATATAATACTTCATTGTGGATCAAATATGAAGATAAAAGTAGAAACGGAGAAAGTGGGTATAGAATATTATGTGGTTCATTATAAAAATATTTGTACTACTGAAAAGTTTGAGGATATACAACAAAGCTCTTTTTATTTAGAGATTGAGGATAGACTATCATTAGTGAAGTATTGTGAAGAGATTATTGATAAATCCCTAAGTCCAGATAATTATTCAAAGTTTTCTTGTAAAGTTGATTTTATAAATTTAATAGATTCATTAATCAAAAATGTAAGAACGTCACAGTATAATGATAAATTAAAGCTGGTTAATAAGGGAATTGAATATATAAATAAAAATTATAATTCTTCAATATCAATAAGTGATATATCAGATATATTAGAAGTAGATAGAAGAAGATTTAGTGAGCTTTTTCAAGAAGTCACAGGACTATCTCCTATAAAATATTTAACGGAATATAGATTAAAGGAAGCTAAAAGGTTATTAAAATTTTCTAGTTATACAGTTACTGAAATAGCAGATATGACTGGATATAATGATTGTTTTTATTTCAGTAAAACATTCAAAAAAAATGTAGGCATATGCCCTAGAAAATATAGAGAGATTAATAGTGATGCTGTTCAAAATTTTTTGATTAAAAAGTAAATTCGGCAAAGGTACAAAAAAAAAAATAATAAAGTCTATTTCACCTTCCATAAGCATTTGATAAAATATTCATGAATTGAAAATGATTATCATTATGAACGGGGGATAAACATGAAGAAATATTTATCATTATTGCTATCAACAGTTTTATTTGCAAGCTTAACAGCTTGCACAGCAAAAACAACACCGGAAACAGCTGAGATAAAAAATTCAGATACTTCCTTTACAGTAAATTATTTAGGACAAGAATATTCTTTTGACAAAAAGGTTGAAAAAGTAGTTCTTGCAAGTTTAGAAGGTATGGAAGATGCAGCAGCTTTAGGAATTAAAGCAGATGGAGTTTTAGAAGTTGCTGGAGAGGTTCCAAAATATTTAGCAGAGAACTTCAAAGATGTAACTTTAGTTGGAGATAAAAAAGCTCCTAACCCAGAAGTTATATTAGGATTAAATCCTGATGTTATTGTAGGAACTTCAAAGTTCTCAGAAGATGTAATGACTCAACTAAATAAGATAGCAGTAACATTGCCATATTCACATATATCATCAAATTGGAAGGATAATCTTCTAGCTTTAGGAGAAATAACAAATAAGACGGATGAAGCTAAGAAATTAATTTCAGATTATGAAGAAAAAGCTTCAAAGGCTAAGGATGAAATTTCAAGCAAGTATAAAGATAAAAATATTTTAGTTATTAGAGTAAGAGGTGGATTAATGTATATATATCCAGCAGATGTATATTTAAATCCAGTTTTATATACAGATTTAGGAGTGAAGGTTCCTGAGGTGATTACTCAATCAAAAGCACAAGCTGAAATAACAATTGAAACTTTAGCAGAAATAAATCCAGATGCAATATTTTTACAATTTGAAGATAGTGAAAATTTAGATGCTCCACAAGCACTAAATGAACTTTTAGAAAATCCTATATTTAAAAACTTAGAAGCTTCTAAAAGTAGTAAAGTATTTGTAAATACTGTTGAACCTTTAGCTCAAGGAGGAACAGGTTGGTCAAAGGTTAGATTCTTAGATGCAGTTGTTGATAATTTATTGAAATAATATATAGTACTGTAGCAACATATTAAATTAAAAATATAGAATTATTAATATAATTTGAAACAAGTTACTAAAGATATTTCTATTTTAGAAACTCCGAAAGGAGTTTCTTCTTTAATTTTGAATTTTACATTGAGCTTCAGCGCGAACTTTAAGGGGATAGATATGAAGAATTTTAATAAAAAATATTTATTGATTTTTATAATATGTATAATAGGAATAATTAGTGTAACGATTTTATCAGTAACTATGGGAACGAAAGCCATACCAAAAGAAGTTGTTTACAATGCTATTTTTAAATTTGATCAAAGCAATGTAGATCATATAATAATTAGAAATAATAGATTGCCTAGAGCTATTGCTGTACTATTAGTTGGAGGTTTTTTAGCAGTAGCTGGTTCAATTATGCAAGGTATAACAAGAAATTATTTGGCCTCTCCTTCTTTAATGGGAGTAAATGATGGTTCAGCATTTCTAATTACTATAGCAATGGTTTTTTATCCAGGACTTTCAAATGGAAGTTTAATTTTAGTTTCTATAATTGGTTCTATAATAGGAGCTGTATTAGTATTAGGTATAGGATCGTCTATAAAAAATGGCTTATCTCCTGTTAGGCTTGCAATTATAGGAACAATAGTAGGTAGCTTTTTAAGTAGTTTAGGTTCTGCTATTGCCATGTATTTTCAAATTTCTCAGACAATCTCAGCTTGGTATAATACAAAAGTTCATACTGTAAATAGTGATTTATTAAAGCTTACAGTACCAATAGGAGTTATTGGTATTTTAATAGCCATAATAATAGCCAAAGATATTACTATAACTTCTTTAGGAGAAGATATAGCTATTAGTTTAGGACAAAAAACAAATATAATTAAATATTTATCAATGACATCAGTTGTATTACTAACAGCTATTTCTGTTGCTTTAGTTGGGAAAATAGCTTTTGTAGGACTTGTAATACCCAATATTACAAGAATGTTAGTTGGACATGATTATAAATATATAATTCCTTATTCATTAATTGGAGGAGCTTTTTTCTTAGGATTATGTGATTTATTAAGTAGATACATAGCATTTCCTTTTGAAACACCTATAGGGACTGTAACATCTATTATAGGGGTACCTTTCTTTTTATATATGATAAAAGTTAAGGGAGGAGCAAAAAATGCATAATAAAAAACTTAAATATTCTTTTGTAATAATATTATTACTTATATTAATATTTTTAGCTTTTTACTTACATCTAACTAATGGAATGTTCGATATAAGTGTAATTGAAATATTTCAAACCCTATTTAATTTAAATGATAATGAAAAATTTAGATTAGTGATATTTGAATTTAGGCTTCCAAGAATAATTATATCTATATTAATTGGAATAGGATTATCAGTATCAGGGCTTTTTCTTCAAGGAATTACAAAAAATGAATTAGCTGATCCGGGAATCCTAGGAATAAATTCTGGTGCAGGAGCAGCAATAATGATGTATATGTATTTCATAAATTTTAAAGCATCAGCATCTGATGGAAGTAATTTTTTGAGCATTTTCTCAATGCCTATATTTGGATTTATAGGAGGTTTTTTAGCAGCTTTAATAATATTAATATTTTCAAAGAATAATAAAAAGATGGACATGCAAAGACTTATTTTAACTGGTATAGCAGTAAATAGTGGATTTTCAGCTATTTCAATGCTTTTTTCTATGAAGATGAATGCTTCAGATTTTGAATTTGCAGCAGTTTGGCAAGCTGGTTCAATATATAATGCAAATTGGACATTTATTTATATGATGCTTCCTTGGATAATAATTTTAAGTGTATATCTTTATAAAAAGGTTCATTTATTAGATTATTTTCAGTTAGAGGAAAGTAGCATAGTTAGTCTTGGTATAGATTTAGATAAAGAAAAGAGAAAATTACTATTTTCTTGTGTTGGTTTAATTAGCGCTTGTGTATGTGTTGCTGGAAATATAGGATTTATAGGATTAATGGCACCTCATATAGCTAGGCAATTAGTGGGTATAAAGCATAGAAAACTTATGCCAATAACTATCTTAGTTGGAGTTCTTCTTTTAATATTATCAGATTTTATTGCTAAAACTGTTTTTGCACCATCAGAATTAGCAGTTGGGATAGTTATATCTATAATTGGAATTCCTTATTTTATATATTTATTATACAGATCGTAAAGAGGTAAGATATGAAAAAAGCTATTGATATAAAAGAATTAAAAGTAGGATATGATAAAAAAATTATAATTGAAGATTTAGACCTTACTCTTGAAAAAGGGAAGATAACTAGTATTATTGGAGCTAATGGTTGTGGAAAATCAACTTTATTAAAGAGTATAGGAAGAATCCTTAAAAAGGAAAAGGGAAATATATTTCTTTTAGATAAAGATATGAATGATATGAAGAGTAAAGAAATCGCAGAGAAATTGGCTATGTTATCTCAAAATCCAACTGCACCTTCTCAATTAAAAGTTGAAGAATTAGTGTCTTATGGAAGGTATCCTCATAGAAGTAATATAAATAAGTTAACTAATAAAGATAAAGAAAAAATTGAATGGGCACTAAAAGTAACAAATACAATTGAATTTAGAGATAGAGAATTATCAGACTTGTCAGGTGGACAAAGACAAAGAGTTTGGCTTGCAATGGCATTAGCTCAAGATACGGATATATTGCTATTGGATGAACCAACGACTTTTTTAGATATGTCTCATCAACTTGAAGTACTTAATATTGTAAAAAAATTAAATTATAAAGAAGGATGTACTGTAGTAATGGTATTACATGATATAAATCATGCTGCAAAGTATTCTGATTTTATTGTAGCAATGAAAAAAGGGAAAATACTTTATAATGATGAACCAAATTCAATAATGAATAAAAAGGTCTTAAAAGATATTTACAATATAGATGCTGACCTTATAAAAAGCGAAAATTATAATGTACCATTATGCTTAAATTATGAATTATTATAGTTTGATTTAAATAAAGTACAAACACAAAGCCGTACACTAATTATAGATGTAGGGCTTTTTTATAATTGAATATTATTAAAAAAATTATTTATATTTAATGTTAAGATAGGTAATATTTATATTATTATCAGAATGTAGTACAATATATAGTATAGATGTTTAGAAAGAAGTAAATAAATTAGGGGATAGTATAACTGGAGGACGTAAAATGGATTTATTGCCACTAGGATCAATAGTTGTATTGAGAGATGGATATAAAAAGTTAATAATAATAGGGAGAAAGATTTTAGTAGGAAGAGGAGAAGAATTAAGCGACTATCTAGGTTGTCTTTATCCAGAGGGATACTTAGGCGAGGAATATTGCTATGTATTTAATAATAGTGATATAGATCAAATAATATTTAGAGGATTTGAAGATTTAGAAGAAAAGGCTTTTATAAAAGCTATAAACGATATAGAATAAGAAAAAATAATACAAGCACTCAAAAAGGCATCATATTAGCAGATTAAAATCTGGTAATATGATGCCTTTTTGGTTTATAGTTACCTTTTTAATTGAGAATTGATAGTTTTGTATGGAAAATTATAGGAATAATTCAGCGTTGTTGAATTAAAAAAATACTACGAAACTCTCAACTCTCATCCCTTAATTATCAACTGTTAACTGGCTAATAACTGTGAACTGTGCCTTGTGAACTGTGAACTATTTTAGACTATGAATAAATTATAGTGTAAATTTGTCACCAACATTAGATGACAAAAGGAAGGTTTCTTCAAATTGAATTGTTGTGAATAAGAAAATATAATTAAGTCATAAAGTAAAAGTTTACATGAAGAAAAGACAGCAATTATAAATTAAATGGAGGGTGGAATTATGTCAAACACTAAATTAAAAACAAATGATACAATGCAAAGATTTGGTAAATTTTTAAGTGGTATGGTAATGCCTAATATCGGAGCTTTTATAGCTTGGGGACTAATAACTGCACTTTTTATACCAACAGGCTGGTTACCAAACGAATCACTAAGTTCACTAGTTGATCCTATGATTAAGTACTTATTACCACTATTAATTGGTTACACAGGTGGTAAGATGGTAGGAGGTTTAAGAGGAGGAGTAATAGGGGCAGTTGCTACTATGGGTGTAATAGTAGGAGCGGACATGCCAATGTTTATTGGAGCAATGATTATGGGACCATTAGCTGGTTTCGTAATTAAGAAGTTCGACAAAGCTATAGATGGAAAAGTTCCAGCAGGCTTTGAAATGTTAGTAAACAATTTCTCTATCGGTATTTTAGGAATGGTACTTGCTATACTTGCATTCCTTGCAATAGGTCCAGTAGTAGTTGCAATAACAGGAATATTAAAAGTAGGTGTAGAATTTATAGTTGGAAAAGGATTATTACCTTTAATTTCAATCTTTATAGAACCAGCAAAAATATTATTCTTAAATAATGCTGTTAACCATGGTATTTTAGGACCAATAGGAATAGAACAAGTTCAAGAAACTGGAAAATCAATAATGTTCTTATTAGAAGCAAACCCAGGTCCTGGATTTGGTATAATATTAGCTTATTGGATGTTTAGTAAAGGATCTGTTAAACAATCAGCTCCAGGAGCTGCAATAATACATTTCCTTGGAGGAATTCACGAAATTTACTTCCCATATGTATTAATGAATCCAGCTTTAATATTAGCAGTAATTGCAGGGGGAGCTTCAGGAGTATTTACATTCTCAATATTAGGAGCAGGACTTGTTGCAACACCATCACCAGGAAGTATATTTGCATTAATGACAATGGCACCTAAGGGAGGATTATTCCCAGTTTTAGCAGGGGTATTAGTAGCTACAGTAGTATCATTCTTAGTAGCATCACCATTTGTTAAAAAGGCTTCAAAAAATAGTAAAGATGAAGATTTAGAAGTTGCAAAAGCACAAATAAAAGATATGAAAGTTACAGTAAAAAGCAATGTAAGCAAAATTATATTTGCTTGTGATGCAGGAATGGGATCAAGTGCAATGGGAGCTTCAAAGTTTAAGAATAAAATAAAAGATTTAAACTTAGGAATAGAAGTAAAACATGCATCTGTTGACGATATAGATAAAGATGCTGACATTGTAGTTACTCATGTAACTTTAATAGAAAGAGCAAGAAAATCTTGCCCAAGTGCAGAAATCATCGGTATTCAAAACTTCTTAACAGATAATAATATTCAAGAATTATATAACAGACTAGCAAGTAAATAAATTAAAATAATTTACTAATAATTAAAACCTCAAATATTAGATAATTTTATTATACAGTTCCAAAGGATTGAGTATGGTATTAAACCAGTCTCAATCCTTTTTAATTTACTTGATAATAAATGTTGTATATCGGTAGGCAAAATAACTTTATTTAAAGTTTTAACATTAATGAAGTATAAATTTCATAGGAACATGTCGAAATATAGGAGAAATTTTTAGAGAGATATATGAAATTTTGACAATATTTTCAATGAGCGTATGTTATTCTAGAAAAGCAGACAAGCTTGAAAGTAGAAATATAATAATATAATTACAGATAGAAGAGGCAAAATGAAAAAAATTATTAAGACAGTTTCGTTAGCATTAGGAATATTATCTACAACAGGAATATTAGCAAGTGCTGTTGTAGGACCTACAGTTAGTGGACAAGGCGGAGATACAGTATATTCTGGACATATAGAGGGAGAGAGGACTTCTAGTGGTTGTTATGCAGCAACAAAGGCATATAGAGAATCTGGATATAACGCTGTAAAAGCATATGTAGAAATAGTTAATTATCAGGGCTATGTTATTGGCGCGGGATCAGTTGGTACCGGTTCAGACTATGCATATTCAGGAACAATAAGTAGATCTGGCGGAAACAATGCATATGGTAGTGTGGGAACTTCTAATGGAAGTAGTAGTGTATTTACACGTTTATACTAATAAAGAGTTATAGGGAATAGACTATGGTTAAACATAGTCTATTTTTAAAGGTGATATAATGATTAATATAAGAAAATACAAAAGTGTGGGATATATAATAACTATATTTTCTCTTATAGTATTCACATTTTCCTTATTTACTAGCATAGTAATAAGTGATTATAAAAATATTAAAGAAGTAAATAATTTTAAAAATAACAATACTAAAGCCTTTAAATTTGATGACTCTAAAGAGGAATCAAAGAAAATAGAATTCAAAAAAATGGTACAAGTATTAGATTCTTATAAGGATTCTGATATTTATTTAGAATTTAACCCTATCCCTAAATATTTAGCAACTAATACTTTATTTGGAAAAGCTCTATATTACAACTACAATATTAATAATAACTTCCCAATTCTTAAAGGAGAAGATTTTACATTAGAACAAATAAATTCAACAGAAAAGTTAGTATTAGTAGGTAAAAATTTAAAAGAGAATATTATATCAGAAGATGGTATAGAATATTTTACTATAGATGATGTTAAATATAAGGTTTTGGGAATATTAGGTATTGATAATAAAAAAACAGGTTATGATGATCTTTTTATAGTAAATATGAAATCTATGGATTATTATTCTGATAATAGAGCAACTTGGTCCTTAAATGTATCTTTAGAGGAAGATCTTAATTCTATTTTAGATAATTATAAAAACATAGGCTTAAACAATAATTCTCTATTAGAATTTTCTGAAGCTAATAATCAAAATACTGAAATATCTATAAAAGATATATTTGAAAATTATAGTGATTTCATATACATATTCAAAATGATATTTGGATTTGGAATATTAAATCTTATTATTGTAGTATATTTTTGGTTTGATAGAAGTATTAAAGAAATAGGAATAAGAAAAGCATATGGAGCTACAAACTTATCTATGGTAAAGTTTATATTAAAAAGATATGAACTTAGTATACTGCTTTCTATATTTATAGGCTTACTGTTACATTATATTTTTAAGAGCATACTTAGCACAATGTTTCCTATGTTTTCTTTTGATATATATTTGGAAAATGTATTAATTGCTACAATAGTATTTATGTTTATAGGGCTACTAGCAGCTATAATTCCATTTATAAAAGCTATAAAAGTTCAACCTATAATCATTATGAAAGGAAGACTAAAATGAATAATTTATGGTATTCTTTTAGAGAATTAAAGAATAGCTTTATTTTTAAAGTAATAATCTTAATTCAAATAACTATGGCAATTATTTTGTTATATAGAGTTAATGAAATAAAGAATTATGAAAATGCTAAATTAAATCTTATGAAAACAATAACTGAAGATAAAGTTATATATTCAATGATGTCTAAATATAAATCTTTAGACGATTTTTCAAAAGATAGTGAAGATCTTAATAAGTTCCCAGAATTGTATAAAGCTATTCAAAATAAATATAATTTAATAGTAGTGACCTATGGAGGCATACTTGTAAAAGATTTTGAAAATATAGATGAATTTTTAGATCAAGAACTTCATAAATATGATGATGAATATAAATCAATTAATTCATTACAATGTAACTCTAATTTTTTTGAAACTTTTAATATTAAGCTTTCTCAAGGTAATTTAAATGAATTTAATAATTATAACAAATTAGATGACAAAGAAATGGAAGGGAAAATAATCCCTATAATATTAGGAGATTCTTATAAAAAAATATTTAAGCTAAATGATATTATAGAAACTAAATATACAAACTATAAGGTAGAAGGATTTTTAGAAAAAAATCAATTTTATCTAGATAAGGGTATTTATGATCCAACTAGAGCTAAAAATTTAAATACCTTTGCTATAGCTCCTATTCCTAATAATATTTCAGTTTCTAATTTAAATAATGCTTTATTAATTAATGAGAATAATGTAAATGCAGATTTTTATTCGATACAAAAAGAAATAGATGGTTTAGCTAAAAAGTACGATGTTAAGTTGTCTATAACTAACCCACAAGAAAATATAGATTCTTTTATAGATGTAATAAATTATAACGCTAATATAAAAATATTAATTGTTTATATAGTTATATTTTTTGTTATCATAGGACTTTTGGCCATTTTCTCAAATAGAATAAATGCTAGAAGAAAAGAATTCTCTTTACATATAATGCATGGAGCTACTTATAGTGATATATATATGAGAGTATTTTTAGAACATTTATATTTATTTATTTTATCTATTATAATATCTATTTATTTTCTTATAAGAACAAAAACCAAGATAGTAACAGATATAATAAATTTTGATTTAGGAGCCTTTGCTCAAACCACATTAATAGTCTTTGGTATTGTGACTATAGTTGCACTAGTTCCTATCTATAACATAAGTAAAAATAGGTTAAATTATCTAATAAAAGGGGAATAGTTATGGAATTAATTAAAATGAAATCTATAGAGAGATTTTATGGTACAGGAGAGAATAAGGTAAATGCTTTAAGGGGCTTGGATTTATCTATAAATAATGGTGAATTAGTAGCTATAGTAGGGCCTTCGGGGCAATGTCATCAAGCTAAGCTT